>JAGLCZ010000666.1 GCA_023145975.1 Candidatus Hydrogenedentota bacterium
ACCCATGTGGATTGGCACGAAAAACGGCGGTTCCTCAAAGTGGCGTTCCCAGTGGATGTGTTGTCCGCAAAAGCAGCCTACCACATCCAGTTCGCTGCCATTGAACGTTCCACCCACAAAAATACAGCCTTTGATCACGCACGCTTCGAAGTAACGGGTCATCATTGGGCCGACCTGTCCGAAGCGGAGTACGGGGTCAGCCTGTTGAATGACTGTAAATACGGATACGATGTACATGACAACGTATTACGCCTGTCCCTGCTGCGTTCACCCATAGATCCGGATCCCCATGCCGACGAAGGGGAGCACCGTTTCACCTATGCGCTGCTGCCCCATGAAGGCAATTGGCATAACAGCACGGTCCGCGAAGGATACGCATTAAATGCGCCGCTATTTGCCAGCACCGCCAAAGCAGCACCGGGAACGCTTCCCCCCTCAAAGATATTTGCTGAAACAGACAAAGCCAATGTGATTGTGGAGACGGTGAAACAAGCGGAAGATAGTGATGCCCTCATTGTGCGCGTATACGAAGCACACGGCGCACGAGGCACGGTACATATCCGGTTTGGGATGCCCCTATCCAAAGTAACCGAATGTAATCTTATGGAAGACCCGGAAACAGAAGTTCCTGTAGAAAAAAACAACAGTATCACTTTACAGATAAAACCTTTCGAAGTACGCAGTTTTCTGGTAGAAATAAAATAGAGGAGAATACCCCATGAAAACAAAAGCAATGTTCATGTGTCTGTTTATCAGCATTTTATTCGCGTCGGCCTATGCCTGTGGTGACACGGAACCAGAGTTCGTCCCCATGTTTAACGGTGAGGATTTGACCGGCTGGAATACAACCGGGAATTGGATTGTAGAAAACGAAACTACCATTACTTTAAAGCCGCGACCCGGGGAAAAAGGCTGGACCCGTTATGCAGATTACCTGACTACAGACCGGCAGTATGGGAACTTTGTTCTGGATCTCGAATTTAAGTTTAAGAAAAAGGGAAATTCCGGCGTATTTATGCGGATTGGCGATCTTAGCGATCACGTCACCAGTGGTTTCGAAGTTCAGGTGCTGGATACCCATGGCAAGAAAAAAGTAACCCACCATGATTGCGGTGGGGTGATCAATGCAGTGGCTCCTTCCAAAAATATGGTAAAGCCTGCGGGTCAATGGAATCGATATACGATCACCTTGATTGATCATAGCCTGAAAGTTGTTCTTAATGGGGAACAAATCATCGATCTGGATCTCAGCAAATCGGATATGAAGGACAGACCCGCCAGGGGCTACATCAGTTTTCAGGATGAAGCGAAACGAATCTGGTACCGAAATGTCCGCATAAAAGAATTAAACTAGACGGGTATGTATTGTCAAACCCCCAACTTTTGGTCCAATTCTTATAAGAGTTTTTTTGGTTCATGTTTGATCGTCCGTATCGCAATATGAAGGTCACTAGCTTTATTGTTATCAAAGACACTTCCGTATATACTGGATATGTAGTAGCGGTCATGTGGGTCATTATGTCGTAGCTAATATTTGGCTAATTACCAGGGAAACTCAACAGAAAGAAAGATCAAAAACGTTATGAAAATAAAAGGATTTACACTCATTGAACTGGTGGCAGTAATCGCCATTATTGGTATTCTTGCGGCACTCCTGCTTCCTGCTCTGGCATGTGCACAGAAAGCAGATCTTCGAGAACGCGCCAGTTGCCAAAACAACCTGAAACAGTGGGGTATTGTATTTAAGATGTACTCGAATGAAAGCCCCGGTGGAAAGATGCCACCGTTGCAAACCTACCGTAAACGGGATTATGGATCTGGACCAGTATATGATATAGCATTGGCAGCAGGTCCTGCAGTATATTCCATTTACCCTGAGTACCTCGCTGATACAGAAATCATGTGGTGTTCTTCCGTTCCCGAGTTGGGAGAACAAAGATCTGAAATGTATGCAACTGCCGATCATCCCTCCGGACTTCGTGAAGGAGCGTCCCTGTTATCCTGGAATCCAGGCGCTATTGACAACAGCTATATGTACTTAGGCTGGGCTTTGGACAAGGCTAAAATGTCCACCCGTTCCAGCAATACCGCTCTGCTTGGTGCACTCATGCCTGATATCACAGGCGACCCCTATGTTCCCACGCAAGTCGCTGCAGTGCTGGATGGTCTGGCAGAACGTAACCCGGCATTAATAAAAGGTCTTGCCAGCAGTGATTCCAGCATCCTCAAAGCTGCCGCAATACTGGATGGTGATGCTGACGTCCCCATTGCTTACAAAGACCTGATGCTCGGAACTGGTGGCGGCGATACAATCTATCGTCTCCGTGAAGGTGTCTCACGCTTCATGATTACTGACATCAATAATCCCAGTGCAGGTGCTCTGGCACAAAGTACCCTATGGATAATGGCTGATACCCTCGGCGCAAAAGGGGACATAACATATTTCAACCATATCCCGGGTGGTTGCAATGTACTGTATATGGATGGTCATTGTGCATTTGTCCCTTACGTGGGTGCTGATGTAAATACCGCTTCGGACGGTGCCGCTGCTGAAGCAATGATGGTCGACTCTACAGCGCCTGTATTACCGACCATGGCGGTTATGCTGGGTGCCTTCTAGAAAAGATCAACTAAACGATTTGAATGCCCCCTACCAATTTCACCCCCTCGTCATTGCGAACGTGGTGTGGCAATCTAAAATAGAGCCTGCGTCAAATTGTTCTTTTCCTTGCCTGCTTTTGTGAAATGGTTGTTTTCGGGAAATATAAGTAGCATTTTCTTCTAAAATCATCCAAAAACGTGTCCTATAATTGGTCTGTACATGCGTTATATACCCAGAAGATATCAATAACTCAAAAGAGGACACATGCTTATGTTACCGATTCAAGCAGAACTTTATCAAGAATTACCTCCAGTTTATGGCAGTAAGGATTTTCGAGAACTCAAAGCGATGTTGGAACGCGTTGATGAAATTATTATACAAAGCGGATTGGAGCATTCATTTGTCGAATATTTTCCGTATGCGAAGCGCCAAACACAAAAGCAGCGCAACCGTTTGGTTAA
>JAGLCZ010000667.1 GCA_023145975.1 Candidatus Hydrogenedentota bacterium
CAGGCTACGATCACTTTGCAGCGAAAAAGTAGTTGGGTTCATTCCCCGGTTTCCATTTGATGTTACAGCCGAAAAGCAGGGCATACGGGAGATACGCCAGGGCATACGCGATGTACGCCAGGGCATACGCAATGTACGCCAGGGCATACGCAATGTACGCCAGGGTATACGCAATGTACACCACGGCATACGCAATGTACGTCAGTCTGGACATGAGGTACGCCAGGTTATACGCGATGTACGCCAGGGTTGTCAGCGGCTTGGATTGCGACATCATTTGACATTATCGCTGCTACACCTACACCCCGTTCCTGATATTCAGCACCTATTGCAGCGAGTTGATCGCGAATATGCTTTACAAAAGGGCAGTGATTACAGATGAACATGACCAGCAGCGCTTCTGCCTGATCAAAATCCGACAGGGATATAGTATTTTCGTAGGAGTCTTGTAATGAAAAGTCAGGCGCTTTTGTTCCCAATGCCATCATGGTGGTTGCCGTTTGAGTTATAGTGCTTTTCTTCAGTTTGAGTCATAGCGTGTACAGCGGTGTGAGTGCCAGGAGTATTTGTCCAGTATAGTAGAGGGGAAGCCCGATATACGCGTTTACCCTTCCCGCAGCGACGAAACGATCACGAGCAACAAAAATATCTGAACCGTAAAACAGTGCGGCACCACATGGAATTAACAAGATACCTGTAGCTGCTGCCGTGCTGATCGCCAATGCGGTCATAACGGAAATAATGAGGATATAGCAGTAGACTGCAGCACGCATCCTTCCAAGATGGGGATTAAGCCAGGGGAGAACCCACAAGGCAGGAAGTGCCAGTATACACAACGCCAATAGCGTTGATAGAAGTTCTATTCCGTATACGATAAAGGCGGCACAATAGCATATATGGGCGAGGAAAAAGGCAATGAGTCCCATCATAAAGATGCTTCGTTTTTGTGAAATAAGAAATAAGTCGCCCCACCATGCCAATATCAACCCGGCAAAGATTACCCCGCCATACGGGCTGTGGAGTCCGCCTGAGGCAACGCATAGAACAACAAACCCTGTAGAGGCAAGCATTTTGAAAAAGCCATAAATATAGTGATCGTGGGCAATGAACCAAAGAAGTAATGCTACTGCTGCAATAGTCGCAGCCAGGCTAATGAGTATGACCTCCATTGCAGAAAGTCCTTTCGTCGTATTATTGTCTAAAAATAATCCTGCTATGTATTTTTTCCGCAGCATTTTTTATACTTGTGAC
>JAGLCZ010000668.1 GCA_023145975.1 Candidatus Hydrogenedentota bacterium
AGGGATGTCAACGACAAACGCTGGCGAATACGATCCACCATCGCAGCATGTCTGTCGGATTCCGGATTTGCATATTCATCCAGTGCACGGTCTTCCCCGCCTTCCAACTCACGCAGGGAACGGCGACCGGCAAGATCATGTTCGGATTTCGAGCGGGAGAAGTTCAGATATTTGCAGCCGTAAATCAACGTGGGGCAGGCGGGACGCATGTGAATTTCCCGTGCGCCTGCATCGTATAATCGCTTGATGGTATCTCCCAGCTGGGTACCCCGTACAATGGAATCATCACAAAACAGCAGACGCTGATTCATCACCAGTTCGGGCACGGGCACCAGTTTCATACGCGCCACTAAATTGCGTACCTCCTGCACCTGCGGCATGAAACTGCGCGGCCAGGTGGGGGTATATTTTGCAAAAGGACGTCCATACATTACGCCCTTACGATTGGCATAGCCGATAGCATGGGCATTACCGGAATCAGGAATACCCGCCACAAGATCCACTTCCACATTATCGCGGTCGGCGAGAGCGGCACCGCAGCGATAGCGTGCGGCTTCTACATTGATATCTTCATAACTGGATGCAGGGAACCCGTAATAAACCCAGAGAAAAGCGCATACCTGCATATACTTGCCGGCAGGACGCTTTTGTTCCAGTCCGTCAGGAGTTATCAGCAGAATTTCGCCGGGTCCCAGAAAACGTTCCACCTTATAGTCAAGGTTTGGAAATGCCGTAGTTTCGAAAGTCGCTGCATAGGCACCGGGCTTTTCACCAATAATAATCGGCGTGCGTCCCAACAAATCCCGTGCCGCATAAATGCCTTCCTTCGTCAACAAAAGAATCGAACACGATCCCTCAATTCGGTCCTGCGCAATCGCAATCCCTTCTGTAAAAGAACTCCCTTCATTAATGAGTGTTGCCACCAGTTCTGTAGGATTGACGCCGATGCTGCTCATCTCCGAGAAGTGGGTAATACGTTTTCGAAACGCCTCCTTGACCAATGCTTCCAGATTGCTTATTACGCCTATAGTAACAATGGCATAGTTGCCCAAATGCGAACTGACGATCAGCGGCTGTGATTCGTTATCGCTGATTACGCCAATACCTGTATACCCCGACATACTCCCCACATCCTGTTCGAATTTCGAACGAAACTGGGCGTTTGTAATGTCATGGATATGGCGATGGAATTCATGTTCTCCCAAAACAGCCATGCCACCGCGACAGGTACCCAAATGGGAATGGTAGTCCGTTCCATAAAATAGATCCTGAACGCAATCTTCCTTTGATGCAACGGCAAAAAAACCACCCATAATACATGCTTCCTTTCGAGAGTTTATATTCCTGATATTGTGTACTGGACCTAACTAACGGACATACGAGAAAAATCAATAGTGTTTGCAAACCAGGCAGCACTGTCAGCCCGCATGCTGTCTGTTCATCTTCGTAGACTATGATAGTGAATCGGACACTGGTAATTCCAGATTATAAAGGGAAGAAAACAGCCGATACGACTGGAACACCTCAGCAAATTGGTTTTTCAGGGGTCGTAATCATTTGGACTACTTTTTCCCGGTACTGCTGTCAATCCCCTTCGCCGTCTTCCGCAGAATCAAATTCACCGGATATGTTTTCCGGGGCGGGACTGTGATCGAAGGTAACAGGAGGCGGTATTGTGCCCGAAACACCGGTAAAAGAACGTACAATAGCATCGGCTTCGCTGCGTCCCAAACGCATTGCCTGTTCCGGATTGTCGGTATCATCATGGCGCGGCATTTCTTCCTGACGCAGGTAAACGGTTTGTGTCGGGAAAGCAAATTCAACCTTGAGTTTACGGGCAAGACGTATGATGTCCAAAAGCAGGCGGTGCCGTTCCCGCAGCTCCGTACTCCAGTCCGGTGTTTCTACAAAACAGTAAAGCATAATATCCAAAGAAGTCGCCGCAAACTGATTGAGATAGACATGGAAATAATCCTTGCGCGTGTACGGATGATTCCGGATTAACTGGCGGATGCCCTCGCAAAATGCGTCTATTTTTTCGGCGGGTGTGTCATAGGCAATAGAAACGGTACTTTTAATACGCCGGTATTTACGTTTTCCCCAGTTATCAATACTGGTGCCGATCAATTCAGAATTAGGTACGGTGATCAACGAATTATAAAAGGTGCGCACCCGTGTGCTGCGCATACCCACCGCTTCTACAGTACCGTCCACATCACCGATGGTTACCCAGTCCCCGATCTGGAAAGGACGATCAAGGAGGATCGTAAACGACCCGAAGATATTTGCCACCACATCCTTTGCCGCCAGAGCAAAGGCCAAACCACCCAAGCCAAGCCCTGCCACCAGTTTCGTTGGGTCCTGTCCGATTTTATCTGAAAGAAAAATAATGGCAATGACGATAACGAAAATCTTAAGACTTCGCGTCATAATAGGTGCCAGCAGGTCATCAAATTTATTCTGGGTTTGTGTCGCACGCTCCTGCAGATAGCTGCCGAAAATATCAATGAGCCGGTATACCGCCCAAACGGCACCAAATGCAGTGATCACCTGCGCCACAACACGCAAATAAAGCCGTATTTCCGGAGGGGCACCGAGTAAGGTTAAACCGAGAAGCCAAAACCACGCCATCAGCGCTATGCGGATGGGACGCACAAAGTCTTTACCCAGTTTTTCGTTCAAATTGAGCTGTTTCCGGTGGAAACGGTGCCGAATTATTTTTAGGAATATCGCGCTGATTAAACGACTAACCGCCATGCCGAAAAGGATGATCACGAAAAGTCCCAGCCACTGCCAGTTCTGAAGGTAGACGGTTTGGTTGGTCATGAAGGGCGCAGTATCGTTGACCCAGTCGCGTACACGAATATACAGGGGTAATTTACTTCTAATGTCCTCTACGCCCTGTATCAGCGGCAAATTCTTATATTTCAGATAAAGGCTTTCCACACTGTCCAGGGTTGCCTTTGTGAATTTCCACGCCTTTTGTTCCGTTTCTTCATCGGATACCACATCCAGCACAATACGCCCGGCAGGTTCCGTCAGAAAAATATAGGCAGACCCCTTTGAATTGGGAGGCAGCTCTGAAATTTCAACATATTTATACCGGTCAATCACGGACTTCAGCTGGTACGCCAGCTCCAGCCCCACTTCTTTTCGGACACTTGCAGTAATGTGTCTTAAATCCAACGTTTCCAGTGCATCCGCCGATGTAAAACCGTCCGTCTCATTGATGCCGCGCAGGAAAGTCATCATAGCCGCCCGAGGCGATTTCATCTGTTCCTGAAACTGATCCTGCTCTTCTTCTTCACCCTCTTCGCCCCCGCCCGCTTCTTCCAGTTCCGCCAGCCGATCTTCGGACAAAGTCTCAGAGTTAAAGCGCCACTGCTTATCTTCGTAACGATGCAGTTTCAGTTGGACTTTCTCGTCTCCAATGCCCAGCTCAGCGGTATAGCTGTCGCCTTCTACCTCCTCTGCAATATCTTCAATACGAAACTGAAGATGATCAAAAATAATATACAGCTTTTCTGCGGCTTCACTTCCCTTATTCAGCAACTCATTTTCCGTGAGTTCCTCACCCAGGTAAAGACATGCAATAGCATCGGTTAAGCGGTCAACATTCCCTGCCTTTACACTGCCCATAGCTTTGTAGAAACTACGTACGGTTTCCCGGGGCGAACTGAGATTGATCGCTGCCTGCTCCGTCGCAATGGCCTCGGAAGGCTGCTGCGCCGTCACACTGGAAAGCATCGCCAACACCATTAAAAATAAAATGGGGGTAAATATTTTATGTGTCTGTTTTTGCTTGTTTATTCCCATGAATCTGCTTCCTTTTCCAGGATTATATTTGGACCTATACCGACCGCGCCCCAGCCCCCCGATCAATTGTACGCATACCGCCATAGTATACATGCCCGCTGTTGTGTTTCCAAAGTCCGTAGGGATTGCCGCTGAAAATCCTTATACCTAACAATATTCCTATTCGGATCATTCCCAAATTGGAGTTGGGCAGGAAGGGTACCGGTACTGCACTGTCTTTCGCCCGACATGGAAGTCGGGCGAAATTGGATTGATCTTAATAGAGCGGCAACGGGAATCGGACAGGCACGATATAATTCCCGATTATTGCATACACTGTGCTAAAATCACCCCTTTCTTAACAACACAGGAGAATCTCATGGAATTTCTGATTCGAATGCTGACCGGCGACTTTGAACGTACAGAAATACGGCGATACCTTATTCTCATGAGTGTGGTTTTCTGGGGATTTATCCTGCTTGCATGGATCGGCTATCCTGCCGAAAACAAGTATTCTATCATGACACATACCTTCAGTTTTCTGGGGAGTTACAAAACAAAGCACAGCCCGCAGTGGTGGTGGTTATTCTCTATTGCCATGCTGTTCTGGTGCTGCGCCGGTATACC
>JAGLCZ010000669.1 GCA_023145975.1 Candidatus Hydrogenedentota bacterium
ATGCACAACCGCAGCGGTCATTTTTGGCAGAACCGTTTTTATTCCTGTTCCATGGATGCCGCCCACACCCTGCAGGCACTGTGTTACACGGAACTGAATCCGGTGAAAGCGACTATGGCAATGTTGCAGTGGGAATACCCCTGGTCCAGCGCTGCGCCCACGCGGTTCCAGAAAACCAAAGAAAACGGAAAAAAGGACAAGAAACGAAGAATGCTATTTATCAATATCCTTACTATTCCTGCGTTAAACAGGTGGCTGTCCCCTATTTTCCGTGTCTCTGTGATCTCTGTGGTGAAACCCTCTTCTCTCTTTCTCATCCTTTTTCTTTTCTTCTCGCCTTCCTTTCTTCCATTTTTCCTTGTGTTCTCTGTGTTCCTTGTGGTTAAACACCCCGACCGCTGCGCTCCATAGCCGCAGCATTCCTGCTGCGTTATCCTGTAACTCCAAATATTGCATCCCCACTAAATATATGTTATTCTGACACACGGAATACAAATTCTGTTTTTTTTTCCTTATTTATCGTAGAAAATACAAAGGCGGGCAGGGTATGGGTATTTTGTGTTTTTCAATCATATTGTTTTTTCTGTTTGCTATCACAGTAATAGTAGCTGTGTCCGGATATAGTGGCTGTTCCAAAGAACCCGCCGAAGGAGAAGGAGAGCCGGGTGATGAGACCACTATTATGCTTCCCGGCAATGTTCCTCTCGTGTTGTTGGTTATCCCTGCTGGCAGCTTTATGATGGGTCGGTACGCTGGCGATCAGGACAGTTATGATTGGGAAGACCCGCAGCATCAGGTGACGTTATCGCAGGATTTCTCTCTGTGCAAGTATGAGTTGACGAAGGGTCAGTGGCAGGCGGTGATGGGCACAACGCCGTGGTCTGGGCATAGTTATGTGCTGGACGATTTGGATAGCCCGGCAGTGTATGTGTCTTGGAATGATGCGCAGTCTTTTATTACTGCGTTAAACGCGCATATTACGCGCACGGGTCAAGGTTCTGCGACATTCCGGTTGCCCAGTGAGGCGGAATGGGAGTATGCGTGCCGTGCGGGCACGACGACACGCTTCTACTGGGGCGATGATCCGGGTTATACGCCGATAGACGACTACGCCTGGTGGTATGATAACGCTTTGGATGTGAACGAATATTACGCCCATGTGGTGGGCTTGAAGTTGCCGAATGCGTTTGGGTTGTACGATATGAGCGGCAACGTTTGGGAGTGGTGCGAAGATTGGTACGGTGCTTATTCTAGTGGTTCTGTGAGCAATCCGGAAGGCCCGGGTAGGGGCTCGTACCGTGTTTTTCGGGGCGGAAGCTGGTACGGCTACGGCTACTACTGTCGTTCAGCGCGCCGTAACGGTACCTACCCGACGTACACGAGCAACAGCTTCGGGTTCCGCCTTGCCAGGTAATTGTTCCTTGCTTACTTTGCCCCTTTGTTATTTGAAAATAGTGGAGCGTTCTTTCTGTTTTTTTACGTAATTGGACTTCGCGGGTGTTTCTTTCCGATAAAGAGGTACTATGTATTGACAGTCAGTTCTTCGTTAAGGACGGTTTGTCGTATTGGGCGGTGCTGGTACTCCATCTCACCGTCATCCCGGTTTC
>JAGLCZ010000067.1 GCA_023145975.1 Candidatus Hydrogenedentota bacterium
ACCAGGCCTGCCTGAAGCGTATACTCACCCGGTTCTTGAGGTGTCCATTCTGTCCATATATAGGCCCCTTCTTCAGGTATGCCATGAACAATCTTCAGGGCAATGGTTTTACCGCCGTCTTCCGTGGAACCATCCTTGAATAAAAGACAATACTGTTCGGCAGACGAGCTATTGCTGTATATGGTGGCGCGCAAGGGGTAAGTCTGCCCACAAGTCAACTGTACGGGGCTCTTTGTCCGGAATCCGGACGGCATTTTAATAGCGAGGGAATATTCATCCATGGCCACAGCAAGGGGTTCGTTGGATTTGGAACCGCCACCGGTTAATATGGGCAGGTCGGCGCCCCACGGCCAGTATCCTTCGTTGTTGCCATGGAACAGACGTTCGCCGTCCACCTTCCACTCATGGAGTTCATCCGGGACTTCGTCCCAGGGATCCACCGTGACATAGATGCGTGCTATCCTGCCGCCCAGACCGGATGTATTCCATTGAACGGCAACCTCTTCCATGGGCGACTGACATACACTGGAAATAATATCGGTGACATCCAGCGCGATACGCGCCGTATCGATATGCTGACGGGGCGTTATCTCGATAAGGGACTGCGGATCGAGGAGAACATACTCGAACCGAACATCGAAGGGCCCCACGGGATCCAGGGCAAGACTGAAGTTATAGACACGGGCC
Organism: Candidatus Hydrogenedentota bacterium; assembly: GCA_023145975.1. Lineage (GTDB taxonomy): Bacteria > Hydrogenedentota > Hydrogenedentia > Hydrogenedentales > CAITNO01 > SLFT01. The sequence continues at coordinate 688 of JAGLCZ010000067.1, forward strand.
ACGATCTCGACCACATCGCCGTCCACCAACGCACCGCCAAAGAGGTCCTTTTCGCCGGTATCAGGATTAACATCCACATGCCGCAGGAAGCAACCGCGCATTTGTTTCCTTTCCCGATTCTCCCTGGCGATGGTCTCGGGAGTATTGCCAACATCCGGGTCCGGATCACCTTTCGCAGTATACCAGGTCTGAGCGCCTAAAACATGATATGAAAAGCGGTGTGGCAAAGCAAGCGAAAGATCCGGTACCCGTCCATACTGATTTGACCACCATGTCTCTCCTGCACCGCCACGGGGATTCGTGGCATGGACGACCTTGAAGGTGCCGTTCGCCGCCACATATACAGCCGTTTTGAAAGAATAGCCCCAGTCTGGATATTGCGTACCAGGCACTGTCAGGCGTATGCCGGACGAACTTGTATTGGTATTTTTCGCGATTTCCGATGCACCCCAACTCTGATTCGAATGGATATTCACCTTGATTTTGTTATCCGTTGAACCGGCCAGCGCTGGAAACACCTTGCCTTCCGCTTTAACGCCAATGGCAATATCCAGGCTCTCATTCATCTTGTGTTCATAACTCTTTTCCGAGCCACTGCCGGCTGTGGTCGTCCAGTCAATATTGGTGACTGTACTCAGCGAACCCCAGGAATAATTGGTAGCACCATCATTCATCAAATCCTGGATGGGATCTTCTTCAGTCAGAATATTAAACTCACCCAAATCTGTAGGATTAAAACTAGCCGCAGCAGGGTAGGAAAGAATGTTACGATTTATATGTACAGGCTGATACCAGGTTTCATTTGAAAAACCATCGGTTCCGTTAAAGTCAATCGTGGGACCGGGGATAACAATATCCTGATACACATTGAGGGCAGGGTCGTCCTTGGTTGGCGCCGTAGTGAGCCCCACTATAGGATAACGCCAGACATCAATCAGATGCAGTTTTCCGTCCACGTAATCGTCGGCAGTGGTCGTAACAGTCTGACTGAGCGTAGTACTGGAATACTGATTGTTCCAGGAGGACTTCCGTGATTCATGATCGTAGCCAACCTTGAGAGCCACATCCAGGGAAGCTGTCACTTTAAGAATACTGGCATTTCCACCGGAAAGCGTATTGGAACTGCTGGCTTCAACACTGCCGCCAAGTCCCCAGCTCGAATGGGATTTTGAAGTGGTTTCCAGCGTCTGTTCCGTGCTGTCCTTGAATTCAACGGCAAAAGCCGGCCAGGCGCTCACTCTATGAACACCCCAGGCATCTTCCGGGGTTTGCGGATCATTCGGCAGATAATCCAGGTGCTTGGGCGGCTCCTGAATGACATAATCTACCTTGAGCAGATCGTATATTGTAATATGGGCAGGGGTACCCAGGTAATAACTGTCGCCATCCCCGTCATAGGCAACAGCACAGCTCGGAATATCATCACAAATTACCTTCGCAGTCGCCCTAGAATATAATACGCTATTGCCTCCCTGGAAATTAATACATTTCTGCCATAACCGGCTCTCCGTAGCTCGACCTGTATTATAGTCTATGATGCTACTTGTAAATGAAAGCATGAGTTGCATTACAGCCGAAGTATTACCCTCTTGATGTCCGGTGAAGTTTCCTGCCGCAGGATAGACATGACTGACATTTGCATTGTATTTCGCTTCCCATGATTGGGCTCCTGAATTATCAGGGTCATCGCCCAGAATTTGCCAGTTATTTCCAT
>JAGLCZ010000670.1 GCA_023145975.1 Candidatus Hydrogenedentota bacterium
CGCTGTTTGACAGCACGCTTAATGCGCAGGAGAATTTCATCATTGCTGTTAAACGGCTTCCGTATATAATCCAACGCTCCCAAACGCATGGCTTCAACTGCCGACTCCACCGTACCATGAGCGGTAATCATCAAAGTAGGGGTTGTGGGCTGATTCTTCTGAAGGTATTCAAGCAGTTTAAGACCGGCGTTGCGATCTTTTCCCATATATAAATCTGTCAGTACTACATCCACACTATGCTTGTCTAAAAAGGTGATTGCTTCTTCGACGGCTGCAGCGATGCTGACCTGATAACCACCATTTTCCAACACAATCTGAAGCACTTCACGCATTCCAGCTTCATCATCAACTACAAGTATATGATGTTTTCTTTCGTTCATTTTATTCTCCTGAACATCACGATCACGTCATTAGTAAAGGTAATCGCACAATAATAGAAGCACCCGTTCCCTGACGGTTTATCGCCTGAATAGCACCATCGTGGGAAGTTACAATTCGCAGGCAAACTGCCAGTCCCATTCCAATCCCCTTCTCTTTGTCGGTATAAAAAGGGTCAAATATACGCGCCATCTTGTCCGGCGAAATACCCGCCCCCCCATCATCGACCCGAATTTCTACATAATGATCGACACTGCGGGCTGTCACCCATATTTCCCCACGCCCATCCATCGCCTCGATACCATTGCGAACAATATTTTCGAAAAGCTGCCTGATCTGAGTAGGATCACCTGGTATTTCAATTCCCTGTTCCATATTACTCAGGATTACGGAGGTCTCTGGATAGTGCTGCTCAAATGCAGTCTTTAAATCCCCGAAAATATTCCCAATGGCAACAGGCTCTCTACACGAATCTGGGCTACGTGCATAATCTAAAAAACCGGAGACAATATTGTTAAGGTGATCCGACTCGCGAAGAGCAATACGGCACAAACGCTGTGCCATTTCGGGCGCATCAAGATGCTTACTGAGTTCCTCGACTGCACTGCGCAGGGAAGTCAGCGGATTGCGAATTTCATGGGTCAGTTCAGTAGCCGACTCTCCCACAGCCGCCAAGCGATCCTGACGTTGTAATGCCTGACGCATCTGTGCAATTTCAGTGAGATCACTGAAGGATGCAATAATTGCAAGGAGGTTATTTTGAGTATCGTAAATCCTGCTGGTGGAGATCCCCAGTTGTTTTGTCATTTCCTCATTTATCTGTACAGAAAATTCATAACTGGAATAATCACGATCGCTGCGCAATGCTGTTGTCACAGGACACTCCGTGTCATTACCGCACTCAAGCACCTTTTCAACCGGCTTTCCAATAATGACACTATCTTCCTGCTGCAGTATTTGACAGGCCGCTTT
>JAGLCZ010000671.1 GCA_023145975.1 Candidatus Hydrogenedentota bacterium
TGCAGCGTGGTCTACAGCCCCTCCCGGAATCAGTCAACGAAGATAAAGCAAAAGTCGCATTAGGCGATAAACTCTTTCATGATGTCCGCTTGTCGAAAGATAACAGTATTTCCTGTGCGTCCTGTCATGACCTCGCCAAAGGAGCTACTGACCAATTACAATTCTCTGTAGGTGTCGATGGCGCCACCGGTGATATCAATTCCCCGACGGTATTTAATTCCGGCTACCAGTTCATGCAGTTCTGGGATGGGCGTGCAGTTGACCTGGCAGACCAAGCTGATGGTCCCGTTAATAATCCGATTGAGATGGCATCGAACTGGAAAGATGCAACCGCAAAACTAACTGAAGATCAGGTATTTACCGAAGAATTTCTTGCCGTATATCCGGACGGGTACAAGAAAGAAAATTTTGTGGATGCCATTGCCGCTTTCGAACGCACATTGATAACGCCCGCACCTTTTGATGATTTTCTGAAAGGCGATACGGAAGCGCTGACCGCAAAACAGCAGGAAGGGCATCAGATGTTCCAGGACTTCGGCTGCGCCACCTGCCACACCGGGATCATCCTCGGCGGTAAATCTTTTGAGGTGATGGGACTGCGTGCCGATTACTTTGGGGAGCGCGGCGATGTCATCAAACGGGACTATGGCCGCTATAATGCTACAGGCGACGAGTATGACCGGTATCGCCTCAAAGTGCCCACACTACGCAATATTGCACAGACATTCCCCTACCTGCACGACGGCACGGCGGAAACTCTCGAAGAAGCCGTGGATACCATGATGACCTATCAGGTTGGCAAAAAAGTCACCCCCGCCCAAAGTGAAGCACTTGTGGCATTTTTGAACTCATTAACCGGTTCATTCCGGGGAGAAATGCTGCAATAGCCGCATTGAAATTACCGTATAAAAAAAGGGACCGTCTTTTCACACCAAAGACGGTCCTTTCTGTTGTTGCCGCCGCATCCCACGTGCGTTAGAATTTCTCTGCTGATTCGACTACAACAATGCCTTTTCCAAACGATCTTTGCGTCTTTCCCAATCGGGAAGTACTGTTTTCAGTAAATGGAAGAACCCCCTGTTATGGCATGGGTGAAGCAAATGACAGAGTTCGTGAACCACCACATAATCAATACAATCGAGAGGTGTCCGACCCAATTCCGTATTCAACATGATAATACCATTACGGGAACAACTACCCCAACGCTTCTTCATGCGCCGATACCGGACTTGCGGCTCAGGTGCTCCCCGCAAATAGAACCGGGGCAGATAGAATGTCAATCTGCTCTCAAGTATCTGGCGGGCATGGCTTCCATGCCATGCTATCATCACCTTTTCAGTCTGTTCCCTGTTATCCGGTTGTGGTAATTCTATCTAGAAATACCGTCCAACTAAACGAACCCGCACCTTTGTATCTCTGTGTCCCTCTTGTTTATTTCATCCCCATTTTTATGTGCGATTCTTCCCCTTTATTTTCTTGCCACTTTCACGTTCCAATACCTTAGCGGTATTTTTTAACTCCTCCACATACCGTTCTTCTGCCGCTGTTTCCGCTTCCAGCCGTCGTCGTTCACTAAAAGTGTCATACTGGAATGTTGCCCAGGACTGGGCCTGTTCATGGCTAACCGTGCCCGGATTATCCAAGACATGCAGTTCCGTGTCCTGCAAAAACTTGTCTAGAGAGAATTCCCAATCACGCATACGGATATCCTGTCGTCGCTGTGCGCGAAACTCCGCCTGGTCCAGGAACATAACCGTGATGCGATTAAGGGTGTCAATCTCTTTTCCATCCAGATAGTTTTTGGCGGTGTTTACATCCCGCTTGAGCACCCGTCCACCGCTCCAGGAAATAAGCCCCATGTTAAACTTAGACGCATCGGCCCGTTGGCGCACGATTTCGGCAGCGGTCAGTC
>JAGLCZ010000672.1 GCA_023145975.1 Candidatus Hydrogenedentota bacterium
GTTATTTTCACATCGTCATTGCGAGGTATGAAGCAATCTGATGTTACGCAACGGTTTCGTGTAAAATGAGATTGCTTCGTGCCTCGCAATGACGGACGTGACGCAATGACGATACTTGACATCTATAATCTGGGTTGTGGGCAAAGCCCACATTAGGCATTTACCCACTGGGCGTGCAGCGCATCAAGTCCTGCTTCCACAGGGTCTCCTGCAAACACCACCACCCGATACTTCAGCGTTACTGATTGTCCGGCAGGCAATCGCCAGGGTTCTTTGATGAAGTTAAAGGGGGTTGATGAAATAAAACCGTAGTCGCGTGTGAACCAGGGGCAGGGATTCCAGGGGTTTTCCGGATGTTCAAAAAGAGCAATCCCTTCGATGGGTTCATTTTTTGCCTGAACCCTTTTTCCGTAATAGGCGCACCAGGATGCAGGTTTTCCAAAAGTATTCTTTTCGCCCCTATCGCCTTCGCTGTTGATCAGGGTGCCGCCTCCCCGGGGAGAAATATCAACCGCGCAGCGGAGCGCAAAAAGCCCATGATTCGTTTTTTGTATTTCTACATCTTCCACGGCATTCCACTTAATTTCCGTATCTATTATCCAATGATGCGGCATATTTGCCAGGATGGTATAGGTGCGTTCATCCGTCATTTGTACAGGTCGCCCAGGCACAACCCATTTACAGGTATCCTGAATTACAGCGGAGGTCGCTGAGGCCTTTTTCACGCGGGGACCCTCAGAGATTACTTGACCTGCTTCCAGCCCGCCTTGCCAGAAATTAGCGTTATTGAGATGGTCACATCCAAAATATAATGACCGATGATGGGGATAGGGTAACGCTGATTCTGAAGTCATAGGTAACCCGGAAAGCGGACCGACCAACGGATAAAAATAGGGAAATTTTTGCTTCTCCTGAGCGCGATAGCTGGTCAGCGGCATGTTGTTCCAACGTAACCAGATAAGAGGACCATGCTCTCTGCCCCCCATTTCCGCCTCCTGGTAATGGGTCAATTGCTCTGCCCCGTCGGGCGGCTGTGGTTGTGCTGCAGCAGCACAACTTATAGCACTCATCCCTGCAGGTGCTGCGATTAGCGTCATGGCATTTCGAAAAAAACGGCGACGGGATACTTCCAGATTTTTTGGTTTGGCACCCATGAGTATATCTCCTTAATGGTCTGTGTTACATTACTATCCTGACACTATACCGCTTATGGTATTTTCAGGTAAAGAAATACTGTACAATAAGGAAAAATGGAAAAGGAATTTCGAATGTCATTTGTGAATATAAACAGGCAGAAGGAACGAAATAACCGATTTGCTTTATTCGTATTTCCTATAGGTATCAGCTGTCTTCAGGCATCCCTTTTATGAGTAGTAAAACGGTTTCTCAATGGCTTTCTTTATTAGAGTGCCCTGAAAAATCCCGGTCATTATGTGATACCTATGGCACAAATAAAGAGGTGTTACAGAAACGGGCAGTTTTGCTGCAGCGTACGCTTACCGCGTTCAAAGAACGTTTCGGCGATGATATTGTAAATGTATTTCGTGCTCCGGGACGAATCAACTTGCGCGGTATGCATGTGGATACCCATGGTGGTTTCCTGAATCTGATGACTCATCAACGGGAGGTTGTGGTAGTTGCTGCGCCTACCGGCACTCCGATCAGTATCGCAGCGAATGTTGATGATTCCTTTTCCGAAGTTGTCTTTGATCTTTCCAAAGAACAACAGGGGATTAACCGGGAGAAAGACTGGCGGGAAGCCATTGCAGTTCCTGAAGTTGCCGACCGTGTTCAGGGGCGGCGCGCTCATGAGGAAACGGCGTGGAGCAGCTATTGTATCGGTGCAGCACTTCGGGTATTTCATGCCGACCCGAAGTCTTCCCCCCAGGGTCTTAAAATGATGGTGAACAGCGATCTGCCCCGGGGTGCCGCACTCAGTTCTTCAGCAGCATTGATTATCGCATCACTGCTTGCTTACGCCCGCTGCAGCAACATCGAATCCAATATACCGCAGTTGATTCATGCAGCTCAGGATGTAGAATGGTATGCAGGGGCACGGGTGGGTATGAGCGATCAGACTGCGATTCTGCTGGGACGCCCCGACCAGCTGCTGCACATTGCTGTATTTGCCCGGGATTTCAGTCTGGACGGTGCCCGGTACACCACTTTTCCTGAAGCATTGGATCTATTGGTGGTGAACTCCCATACCCGTCGCACACTAAGTGGTGCAGAGCGATTGGAATATTCCCGAAATCGTTTTGCTTATTCCATGGCACTCATTGTATTGCGTGCCGAACTGAAGCACTTCGGGTGGACATCAAAAACTGTGATGAAAATGGATCGTTTGTCACGTATTACCCCGGATACGCTGGGCGGTGTTTCCAATCTATACCAAATCTTACAGCGTATTCCTGAAATGTTGTCGATCAAAGAGCTGCAGGAACGTTATCATCCCCCAAATCTTACAAGCGAATATACGCGCTACTTCGGGGAATTGGATACCAAAATACAGCCGACACATATCCCGTTACGGGGACCGCTTCTTTTCGGTATTGCAGAATCTGAACGGGCACGTCTATTCCCGAAGGTATTGGAAGAAGGAGACTACGAACGGGCAGGTCAGCTTATGTCTGTGGGTCACGATGGCGACCGGGTACACAGTCCTGACGGGACCCCGTTTTCTACCAATATCAGTGATGCAATGATGGCAGTACTATCCCGAAAAAAAGCGGCGGTGATTTTGCAGCCGGGGGCGTATGGTGCCAGCAGCCCGGCACTCGACATATTGGTGGATACTGCGTTGGAGGCAGGTGCATTGGGTGCTTCTCTTACCGGTGCAGGTATAGCGGGAGCGATACTTGTCTTGTGCCGCAAAGAAAATACCACGGCTATACACCAGGCATTGGCACAGATATTACAGCAGGAATCATACGCACGCCACGCAAATTTATCTGTGCCCCTCGATGCTGAAACAGCAGCACAATCCATAGTAATAAATCAGTCTACTTCCGGCGCGGGAGAACTCATCCCAGACTAACAGAGACATCCATACCAATCGTCATCCCGGTTTCTCCCATCGACGCAGGAGATACGGGAATACCGGGAGCCACGAACATATAGGATTTGCCTGGGAAGCATGTGGATTGGAAGCCGTTGTGTATCTCTCAGGGATGATCGTGTTTTATGCGTTTCGTACCTTGTCACCTAAAAACCGGGATGACGAGGGCGCGTACTGAACAGGAAATTACATTTTGACTGTTTTTATTCAGTGTTGCACGATGGTCAAATATTTGTTACAATGATATTCTATTTGTTGCTCTGAAAATAAGTATGAAACACAGAAGCTGCATCTTATGCGAAGCAGCCTCTAATTGTCGTTCGCTGAAAGGATGGTAATATGAAACTTGGTATTGTAATATACTCGACTGATGCTGAAAGCGTTTGGAATGCGTTTAGGCTTGGCACTTTTGCCCTCAAGCAGGGCGATCAGGTGAAAGTGTTTCTCCTGGCTAACGGTGTCGAATGCGAAACGCTGGACACGGAGAAATTCAAAGTGACGGAGCAGATGCAAAGCTATGTAGATGCCGGCGGAGAGATTCTTGCCTGCGGAACATGCCTCAAAATCCGGAATTCTGAAGGATCAGAGATGTGTCCTCTTTCAACGATGGAAGATCTTTACAACGTAATCAAACACTCAGATAAAGTGGTAAGTATATAGCAGCAGGAAATAAGATGCCATATATTGCGGCATCTTATAATGCTTCTCCGTTAATCACCACCAGTTTACACTATACCTTTACGCCTGGCACGATTCGCGTATTTTACGAAGTACGCAAATCACCATGAAACAGGAGAGGGTGACACAATATCCGGCGGGTCGGTGCCCAAGTGGTACACCTTCACCTGTACCAGTCCCGCGCGAGGATGTAAGGCACGCATGGCCGCTTCACTAAGATCGATAACGCGCCCCTTTATATAAGGTCCGCGGTCGTTGAGACGGCACACTACGGATGCACCATTTTTCGCTACCACCAAGTAGTAATCGCCAAATTCACCGTCAAGCATAGCGCAGGTAAGAGCGTCATCCCGAAACCGCTCGCCAGAGGCAGTTATTGTGCTGCTGCTGGCAGTGGTGTAATAGGATGCCACGCCTTCCGTTGCCGGTTGTACGGGCTGGTGGGACAATAACACAAAGGCCATTATCTCAAATAACAAGATACCGTTCTCCATCTGATGGTACTACGCCTGTCGCAAGGCGACATCCAATGATGCCGATTAAATCACGTTACGCCCAAGATGTAATGTGACTTTGCCTGCGTACAGAATTGTGTAGTCGCAAATTTCAGCCCACAATAGTACACATCCGATATTATGCACAAGATCCTCTATAGGATACACAGAATCTATGTGCAATTCCAATAATAACCAGGGAGTATAAAAAATGACGATGTTAAAGCGCAAGTTTTTCCTGAATATCAGCCGCCAAAACAGGTTAAACGGTATAGCATTCATAAATAATTGGGGTTATAGTGCTATTTTTCACAACATTTCTTCTAATGCACAGTACTTCTTCAATATGAATAAAACGATTTGTAATCTCGTCTGTATTATCTGTAGATACAGAATGAGAAGAGTTTCCACAGGTCATCGAATTATTTGTTTTAGGAAACCGCAAAGCGTGCGGACAGGATAAATTGAATAGCAGGGTTCCTTTTTGAAGTGCATTACAACATGTCCTTTGATATCGTGTGCATAAGCGGTACTTCAAAGGAAGGAGAGTAACATTATGAAACATACACCCTTGTCTTTACTTATCACTGCAATGATTGTTTTTGGCATATCTATGTCGTGTGCCTACGCAGACAGTCCCTGGAAAAGCCGTGCTGGAGGTTTACGATCCAGAAGCGCTTCGTTTCATGGAGGGCGAAGTAGTTTGCGTCCAAAGCGTCCAAGCCGCTTAGGTTCTTCAAGTCTATCGGGACGGTCAAGCAGCAGAAGCAGCAGTGGTATTACAAACCTGAGCCGCGGCTTAAGCCAATTAAATGGTCGCAGTCGGAGCGGGCAGTCTGCAGGTTCAGGCATCGGTAATGGCGGTATCTTGCAGGAATTGTTACGCGGTACAGATGGTTTTTCACAAAACGGCGGTTATGGCGATCTTTTCAACGGTTCCTATGGAAATCGGTATCACCGGGAAGATCCTATGGCAAAAGCATACCGGGATGTGGGCATTGCAAATGCCGTTGTAGGCTTGATCGGGGTGCTGGTAACAGCATCGCAGTATTCCACACCACCAGCTGCCGTTGCCGCGCCGGTCCGTGCAGTCCCGGCTGGACATTGGGAACGTCAGACGGTAGTAGTGCAGCCGAAGCACTACGAAAATTATCAGGAATGGATTCCTGAAATATTCGATTCCCGAACCGGTCAGAAAATCGGTGGTGGTTTTTATGAAACACGCACGCGTCTTGTTCCTGAAACATTACAGCATCGTGATGTATGGGTAGGTCCGTAATTCCCGAATTGCCAGCGGCGTGACCCGATAGCATCATCCCCTCAGTTTTAATTGACGTGCCTCTATTCACGTGGTAGAATGTTTTCACACGGATGGGGGAATAAAAGGATAGACTATGAATTAAAGCGTTCTTTAAGGATAGCAGCTTAGTATGTTTTTCGACTCGCTCCCACGCTGTGCGTGGGGATGCATATCGGATAGATAAGGTGGTATCGTTGTTTGCAGTTCTGTAAGAGCGTTTGATAATAGTCCGCATTTTAGTGACGGAAAAGAGTATTTTTTTTCATCATAAAACTTTTTCTTTAGCAAATCGATACAAAATCACAATCGGGCGGACACACAGGTTTGCCCCTACGGAATGAATGGTTGGGGTGAACTACTGCCATAAAAACAAGAAGTTCCCTACTGCGTTATTATATTGTGTATTTTCAGATTGCCCTGCTGCTCCTGAAAACCTAACACGACACGTCATTCCGATTTTTATGAGACGAGGAACGAGTTGCATAAAATATGGTCATCCATGAGGGGTAGACAATCGCGGTGTATTCGTGGATCCCGGTATTCCCACATCTCCTGCGTCAACGAGGGAAATCGGGATGACGGTGGGATGATGCGTGCCGCAGCAGGGGGTTGCGTTTCGAGTTTGAACCTGTTATTTCTACCCTGTTAGTAAAATATCTCACTTTCCCGAATAATAATGGTATAATTTAGTTAGACATAAGATATGTTTCAGTCAATTATTTGTGTTTTTTTATCATATTATAAAATATTGTTGCGTATGTATCAGGCTGGAAAGTAGTTATTATGAAAACGGGATACGTGTTTAGCGTTGTTTGCTGCTGGATACTGTTCCTGACGTCAATGGGGGGCATTCTGACGGGTTGCGGCAGGAAGGTCGAAGAGCAGCAGCTGGCAACTGTTATTGTGGATACATCTCCGGAGCAGGGAGCTTCTGTGTTGTTGGCGGGTTTTGAGCGGGGAGAAACGCCCGTTACCATAGTTGATCTGCCTCCGGGCACCTACGATGTAATTCTACGTCTTGAAAGATACCGACGTACCATCAAACCCATCACGGTTACCGGGGAAGGTGAGCAGGAGTTTCTCATTCAGATGAAACCTATCACTGGTACTTTATCTGTTCAGACCACGCCGCCCGGTGCCACAGTATACCTCGATGGCGAAGACATTGGAAATACGCCCGTAGTAAAGCATGTTCTCCAAATAGGCGACTACAGTTATGAGGTAAAGTCCCCTGATCATTATCCCGAAGGAAAAGCATTCACGGTAGAAGATAATTTTAATATGAAGTTCGCCCATAAATTGCGCCCCATGGAAGCAGAGTTGTCCGTGTTTTCTCGTCCCAGTTCCGCAAGTGTATGGCTGAATAATATTTTGCAAGAAGAAAAGACGCCTGCAAAATTCATATTACGTCCCGGGCAATATCTGGTCAGTGTTCATACTGCCGGACATTTACAGGCCGATGAACTAGTGCAGCTGGAGGCCAACACACCGGAAAAAGTACAGATAAATCTGACGCCGGGTGCCGTTCCCCAGGGTATGCTGTTAATTCCCGCCGGCAAATTTATTATGGGAACAGATAACCGTGCTCCAGATGAACGCCCTGTACGTACCATCAATTTGAAATCATTTTATATTGACCGTTTCGAGGTTACGAATCAGGCGTTTAAGGCAGTTTTTTCGTCCCACAAATATTCCAGTGGACAAGACAACTATCCGGCATTGGATATATCCTGGACAGAAGCAGGGCGGTATTGTAATGCAGTGGGAAAACGACTGCCCTCGGAGGCGGAATGGGAAAAAGCAGCGCGTGGGGCAAAAGGGCAGCAATATCCCTGGGGACCTGTTTTTGAAACTTCCATGGCAAATACGGTGGAATCAGGTATAGGAAAAGCAACGCGGGCAGGAAATTACTACGCTAGTGCTTCGCCCTATAATTGTATGGATATGGCTGGGAATGCCTATGAATGGACAACCGATTGGTATCAAGCCTATCCGGGAAATACGGATGTTACGAAGGACTACGGGCAGGTATTTCGCGTACTTCGGGGCGGATCTTTTATTAGCGAAAAATTTGAGGCCCGATGCGCCGCACGTCATTTTGACCGTATGGACTCCAAACGCCGCGACTATGGATGCCGCTGCGTCATGACTGCCCGGAAATAACAATACCGTATCAGGCGTTACCGTCATGGGGACTGATGTTATCTGTATCCATTTCAACCCTCATAAGGATTCGTCTATGAAGCGCAATAGTATGCCCTATCAAAAAACGGTATTTGTCTGTCTCAATGAACGGGACGCCGGTACTTGCTGTACCCGGAGTGGTTCGATTAAAATACATGCACAATTGAAGGCGGCAATAAAAGAACGGGGATTAAAGACGCAGGTGCGTATAAGCCGTTCCGGCTGTATGAACCGCTGTATGCAGGGACCAAACGTAATGGTTTTCCCGGACAACGCCTGGTATTCGGAAGTTGTAGAAGCAGATATACCGACGCTATTGGATGAAATTACAAAAGATATTCTTGTCCCTGAATAACAAATGAAGTAACAGGAGAAAAGTATGACGACAGAAAACGGTGCGGCCGAACATATTCTCGTATCGCAAGAAGATGGGATCATGACGATAGAATTCAATCGTCCCGACAAAAAAAATGCGTTGACTCATACCATGTATAATACAATGATCGATGCGTTGGAACAGGCAGAAGCGGAATCCACTGTACGTGCGCTATGTTTTCGTGGTGCCGGAACGTGTTTCACCAGCGGCAATGACCTAAAAGATTTTTTGGCAAATCCGCCGTCGGATGAACAAAGCCCGGTAATGCGCTTTTTACATACCCTTATTGATTTGAAAAAGCCAATTGTCGCCGTGGTGCAAGGTCCTGCTATCGGTATTGGCACCACGATGCTTCTTCATTGCGATATAGTGCTGGCGACACCGAATGCTGCATTTCAAACCCCGTTCACAAAATTGGCATTATGCCCCGAAGCAGGTTCGAGTTTTCTGTTGCCCCGGGTGGTAGGCATGACACGTGCCTTATCAATGCTGCTGACAAGCCAGAATATTGACGCCAATACAGCGGTGCAATGGGGGCTGGTTACCGAACTCATTCCCAGTATTCTCCTTGATACTACGGTACAAGAACGACTGGCAGCTTTGGCAGCATTGCCGCCTGAAGCGGTTCGGGTAGCAAAAGCGTTGATACGCGATCCATTACGGGATGCAACACACGATGCTGTAGAGCAGGAAGCCGTGCAGTTCATGCAACGGCTGACATCAGACGAAGCAGCGGAAGCCATGCAGGCATTTCTTGAAAAACGTACTCCTGATTTCAGTCGCTTTGGGTAACTGTAGTGATCAACGAAAGGTGGACAATTAAATCGAGGACACCACATGGTTCATGCCATCAAGGAGATAAGGCGAAGCAAAGAAAGTTAAAAAGCGCAAACCATCTTTTTTCAGCATGTTAACGTTGTTGCACTTGATGCTTGAATCCAAGGGGTGATAGCGTAATAATTATTGTTGCATATGTCGTGAATATTTTTGGATTACTCGATAATTAATAGGGAAATCTTACACTATCTATGTCTAAGAAAAAGATATTTATTGTTGTAGTGCTTTTATTGCTCTCCAGCATCGGTTATGCAGATGCGCTTGATGATCTTGACCGTGGTCATCGCTTGATTATTGAGCATGGTCTTCAGTTACAGGCGCTTGTGCTGGATAATATAACCTTTGATGTCCAGATATGGGCAGACTCCAACTATACTACGGTAAATTTTTGGGCCATTCCAAATGTCTCGCTTCTCGGCACAGCACCCGGTATTTCCTGGTCACGCTGGTTTGGGGGGCATGATGTTATTGTTAATATGGATTTACCGCCGGAGGAGATGTTTTATCTTTCTACCCTGATATCTATGCAGGCGGGAGATGAACAGGACTTAACGGATCCAACCATTGTCCAGAACACTATTGACATTTATGCGCACTGGCGGCGACATTATCCCGCCCAGATTCACATGCTCAGTCAGATGCTAAAGAATATGGCAAATCTGGAACCTCATATTGACGATATACAGCCCGATCTTATTGCCGGCGGTTCCTATCGCTTAAATATTATCGAAAACTACCTGTTTGAGCCTATTCGTCGTGGTGGTAGTCCCCAAAAGATGTACAAGGAGCTTCTGATGTTGCGTAATCTTTGTTTACAAGGACATGCCGGAAGCAATGGCAATCCAATCCCCTACGGTATTTTTACACAGCTATTCTATCAACCGAGTGACGGCGATTATAAACGTATCGTTTCGGAATCCCAGATGCGTTTACAGATGATGGCTTCTTTGGCATTTGGCTGTAAATGGATATGCGCTTTTATTTATAACAACAAGTTTAAAGGCAGTGTTCCCAATGGCGAACTCTATCCGGTACTTTTTGGAGAAGGCGGAGATTGGACAGAGCCAACCGAGCGCTTTTATCAGTCAAGTCAACTCAATGCTGAGGTACGGAACTTTGCACCGGCACTGGTACGCTTAGTGAGTTCCGATGTACGTATCGTAAGTGGCAAATATAGGAATCCCTTCTCATCTTTACTTTCCTGGTTATTGAATATCCTGCTTCTTATTACCAGAAATCATCACGAAATTTCTCAGCAGCCCCCACTCCTTCTTTTTGGAGCATGGGCGAAAACTATCCCTCTTGCAGAAGGAATGAAACACTGGACAGCAGATGCAGATCCTTATATAACCAGCATTAGTCAAACCAATCTTGGAAGCACAAATGACGGTCTTCCAGGTGATTTACTAGTGGGTTATTCACACCCCTTGCATGAAGATTTTGACGGTTTTTCTTATAACAATGAAATATACTTCATGATTGTCAACAGTATGGCCTTTCAAAATGCTACTTCATTGGAAACAAGCCAACGTATCGAGGTCAGATTTGATTTCAGTGGTACGGGAATTACCAGCTTGCAGCGTCTGGAACGTTCAACTGGTCAGGTTGAAGAAGTTTTTCTCAAAGATGAAGGTAATCATCAGTATCTCCTTGAGATGGTTTATGGGGGTGTGCGCTTTACCCCGAAATTAGTA
>JAGLCZ010000673.1 GCA_023145975.1 Candidatus Hydrogenedentota bacterium
TGGATATCGTCCGCACCCAGGAAGAAATGGAAGTGCAGCGACTATCTCTCGCAACCATTGAAAACACACTCAACCCAACTGATGATTCGCCTGAAAAAGATTCGGAAAGTGAATCATTACTGTGACAACATTCCTTATGATCAATAGGATCCCGTCACCAACGAAGGAAGGATATTGCTTGCATGGCCAAAAAAAATGAACTGATTGCTGCGGTAGATTTTGGCAGCCGGGCTGTGCGCATAGTGATCACGCGTCGTGCCCCCGATGGGCAAACCCGCATTCTTGGATATGGCGTTGAACCTACGCAAGGCTGTATTCGCTTCGGTGCTATACAGGACTTGAATGCCGCCACACAGGCTTTTCGAGCAGCATTCAACACGGCAAAAAAAATGGCAGGAACCTCTGTCAGCGCTCTGTATTGCGGCATCCACGGAGCAAAAATAAGTACAAATGTATCTGAGGGAAGAGTTCCTATAGAAAATAAGATTATTAAACCGGAACATCTCGAAACTGCGAGAAAAAATGCCGCCACGGCGTCCATTGGTGCAAAGACACGTGCGTTATCATCATTCATGTCTGAGGAATGGACCGTAGATGATGTACGCGTAACAGATCCCCTCGACATGCACGGGTCTGTTCTCAAAGTAAGAATTCACTTTGCACAAATCCCGGAATTTGTTGAGAATAATCTGCGAAGATGTATTGAAACACAAGGACTTCTCATAGAGGAATTCGTATTTATGCCATTGGCAGCCGCTTCCGGATGCCTCACCTGTGAAGACATTCAGATGGGGGTTGCCGTAGTGGACCTTGGCGCAGCCGCCGCAGATATTGCAGTATATACCAACAATGATATCGCTGTTGCCACTGCATATAACTGGGGAAGCGGACTTATTATTAATGATATAACTGCCGGGATTAAGGTTTCGTTTGAAGAGGCTACAGAGCTGCTGCTCGAATACGGAGTAAGCGACCATCGTATCAGGCTGTTAGACCGAAATACTACACGGTCGGACTCGGAACGCAAGGGGGCAAGTGCTAAAGAAAATGCACCTATCAAGCTAACCCGTACCGTCACTGGTGCCCCTTCGACAGTACCCCGCTCTGAGCTGGATGCCATTATCTTTGCACGTTGTGATGAAATTGCAGAGAAGGTACAACACTTTCTCAACAAAAACAATTTGCTTGATCGACTCGCTCGCGGTATTGTATTAACTGGTGGCGGTGCAGGGATCCACAATCTAGATACACTCTTTGGCATCATATGCGATATTCCTGTGCGTGTGGGGGTACCCCTGGGCTTTGATGATCTCCCCGAATCTCTGGATCTACCCGAGTGGACACCTGTTATGGGGATTATAAAACATGCAATGGAGCGACGCAGTGCCATGGAAAAGGGACAACTGTCGCCACAAGGAAACAACAACTCATGGTATGCCCGGATCCGAAGACTTCTGGGTAAATATTTTGTGTAGCACACCCAATAAATTGTATACCATAGTAACGGATAGAACGGGAATAACACTATGTTTGCCTTCTTGCGAGGTTCGGTAGCATATACCAATATCAATCGTGTCGGTCTTGACGTCAATGGCGTTGGTTTTGATGTACAGATACCCGATACTGTGCAGCGGAAACTGTCCAACAATCAGGACGTTACGCTGCTTACCTATTGTCACATCCGTGAAGACAGCTTCCAGATTTTCGGATTCATAGAGGAAGAGGAAAAGGCATTATTTATTGAATGTCTTGATATCAATGGTATCGGACCGAAAGTGGCACTAGGTATATTGTCCACCCTAAGTGTAACTGCTTTTGCCCAGGCTATACAGGAACATGACGTCACTGCCGTTACCCGTATTCCCGGGATAGGGAAAAAACTGGCGCAGCGTATCATCCTCGAAATGAAAAATCGCATGGGACAGGATCCGCAATTAAATGCACTTCTCGGTACGCCCGACACAACAGCAACTGTATACGAAAGCGACGATGTATATGAAGCCCTGATTAGTCTGGGATGCACCGCCGCCGAAGCGAAAAGGGCAGCATCCCATGCACGGGGTTCTTTGGATAAAAATGCAACTGATGAGGAACTTGTGCGCACGGCACTACGTTCTATGGCAAAGGGAAATAATGTCAAACGATGATATAATCACTCCCAAAGCGATAGCAGATGATGTTTTATTTGATGACCAGATACGACCGCAGAAAATGGATGATTTTCCCGGTCAGGAAGCAATCAAAGAAAAACTTACCATTGCCATTCAGGCGGCAAAACAACGACAGGAACCGCTTGATCACCTGTTGCTGAGCGGACCGCCCGGGCTGGGAAAAACCACCTTAGCCCGCATCATCGCCAACGAAATGAAAGTGGATATTAAACAAAGTGCTGGTCCGGTCATCGAGCGACAGGCGGATCTGTCCGCCATCTTGACCAGTCTCGACGACTTCGATGTCCTATTCGTTGATGAAATTCACCGATTAAACCATGCCGTTGAAGAAACATTATATTCCGCTATGGAAGATTTCGAAGTGGATATCATGCTGGGAAAAGGACCCACTGCGCGATCAATGAAAATAGGTCTGAGGCCCTTTACTCTTATTGGGGCGACCACCCGTGCCGGACTGCTTACACCGCCCCTGCGTGCCCGGTTTGGCGACACCTGCCGTTTCAACTTGTATACCCCGGAAGAACTCGAATGTATTGTCAACCGTTCTGCCCGTATATTGAACGTACCCATACAGCCTGACGGTACCCTTGAAATTGCCTCCCGTTCCCGGGGGACAGCACGCATTGCAAACCGTTTGCTGCGGCGGGTACGCGACTATGCCCAGGTCAAGGGCGACGGTGTCATCACCCTTGAAATTGCAGAAGCCGCATTGAAACTGCTGCGTATAGATCACCTTGGGCTGGACGATATGGATCGGATGATCCTGGAAACGCTTATCAACAAATTTGGAGGTGGTCCCGTAGGCTCATCGAGTCTGGCTGTCGCCGTCGGCGAAGAACGGCAGACCCTTGAAGAGGTGCATGAACCTTACCTTATCCAGATTGGGTTCATCAAACGAACGCCTCAGGGACGTGTTGCCACACAACACGCTTTCCGCCACATCGGGAAACCGCCGCCTTCCGGCAAAAACCAAACACAACTGCTGTAGCGATATTTTTTTCAGAACCATTCCCATCTAATTGAGATATATTTACTATGCGAAAACCTGTTGGATTTTCTCTTGTCGAACTGATGGTGGTCATTGCTATCATCGGTATATTGGCTGCAATCCTGTTGCCCGCTCTGTCACGGGCACGGGAAAGTGCAAAACGATCTTCCTGCGCAAATAACCTGCGCCAGTTATTTCTGGCATTCTCCATGTATCTCCTCGAAAATAAGGATACCTACCCTGCGGCACAGGACCCATACCGTTCCGGATATTGGTTTTGGATGGGACGTGGCTGGCGGGAAACCATGGAAAGTTATGTGCCGCGTGGAGACGAGAATGAAGCTGGAGTTTTCCTGTGTCCCTCTGACCCCCGTTCCGAAGAACGGTTCGACAACACCTCCTATGCCTATTCCATGACGTTCTATCACAGCCCCGAACAAATTGATGCCATGACATCTGTGACAGATAACTACAGTAATCCCGTACCAACCCTGCCCCAACAGGCAAGTCAGCTGCAATGGCCAAGTAAAAAGATACTGCTGGGGGAATGGTATGCAAACCACGCAGCCTTTCCAAACGATAAAGGATGGTTCGGCACAACAGGAAAAAGACTCTACATGTTTGCCGACGGTCATGTGGAATATCTTGACGCCACAGAAATTTTACCTGCCAACGACGGCAACCCCAACCCCAATATTACCCATAATGGTATACGCGGACGCGATGTACCATAAGCTCCGTATAACAACTCAGAATTCAGAGGAACTGCCGGGACAACGCATGCATGGAACGTTTCTTCAAAAGTTTGAAAGGGGAATGGATAGGAAATATAATATACCCAAATTATAAGGTTGCTATAATAGCGGTCTTTGAATACATTGAAATATTTTATAACACAAAGTGCGTTGGGGTATATGTCTCCTCAACAATACGAGGGGCAAGCAAAGATGTCAACGAAAAAGATAGCATAATACCTCGATTTAATTGTCCACTTTTCCTTGAGCACTACAATTAAGGGTGCTTCATTGAATATAG
>JAGLCZ010000674.1 GCA_023145975.1 Candidatus Hydrogenedentota bacterium
CGGGGAAGAATATCTGATTCTCGCGAAAGCACTGGTAGAAAAGGTTTTTGAGGAGGATGTGGAAGAGGTACGTACCTTCACTGGCGCTGAGCTTCTTGGAATACATTATACCCCCGTATTTGCGTACGATACCCCGGTATCTGTCACTGGCGGAACCCCTTCGGATAAGCACTGGGTTGTGGTTGCCGGAGATTTTGTTGAACTTGATACGGGTACGGGCATTGTACATATTGCACCCGCCTTTGGTGAAGACGATTACCGAATCTGTCGCGAACAAGATATTGGCTTCTTATGTTTTGTAAAACCGGACGGCACCTTTGATGAACGTGTTACGGACACGGATCCCTACGATGATGCCCCTATTGCCGGACAGTTCTGTAAAAGTGCGGACAAAGCCATCATTCGCGTACTGAAATCACAGGGTATGATCCTGCGCCACGAGCAATACCGCCACTCCTATCCCTTCTGTCCCCGATCCGAGAAAGACCCGCTCATCCAGTATGCACGGAAAAGCTGGTTTATCCGCACCTCGGATTTCCGCGACGACTTCCTCGAAAATAACAGTCATATCAAATGGCAGCCCGAACATATCCGCGACGGACGGTTTGGCAATTTCCTTGCCGGCAATGTTGACTGGGCCTTATCACGGGAACGCTACTGGGGTACCCCGCTGCCGGTGTGGGTCTGCGATAAGACGGGGCACAAGGAGTGCATTGACTCCTACGATGAACTACTGGCAAAACCCGATCTCCAGGGCACGGAAGTGTGGGACCAGGCGAAAGCAGCCAATCCGGAACTGAGCGATCATCTTCGCGTCCACAAACCCTATATTGATGCCGTCACCTATCAAAGCCCTAAAGACGCGACAGCACGTATGCGCCGTGTTACGGAAGTAATTGATGTGTGGTACGATTCGGGAGCGATGCCCTTTGCGCAATGGGGCTATCCCCATGTTCCGGGTTCTAAAGAACTTTTTGAAACCAATTTTCCCGCCGATTTCATTAGCGAGGGCATCGACCAGACACGAGGCTGGTTCTATGCAATGCTCGCCATCAGTACAATCGTATTCGACAAACCGCTGCCCCGCCCATTCCGCAATTGTATCTGCCTGGGACTGGTTCATGGCGAGGACGGCTTGAAACTTTCGAAGCGGTTGAAAAACTATAAAAATCCCACGGAACTGTTCGATAAATACAGTGCCGATGCATTACGCTGGAGCCTGACGGCAAAGAATCCGCCCACTACGGCAACTCGGCTTACCGAACGCAGTGTGGAAGAATCACAACGGGAAATCCTGCTGCGCTGGTATAATGTATACAGTTTCTTTGTGATTTACGCCAACCTGGATGGATTCGTGCCCACACATGCACCGGAATCCCTGCTGCAGACACTGGGATGCGAAGTTACCCGCGCAGAATTTTTCAAGACAGAAATCAACGAATTAACAGACCGCATCAGCAGCACAGCGGGGTATCGTCCGCCTACAGAACGAGGTGATCTGGATCGCTGGGTTCTAAACGCATTGGCACAAGTTACCCTGGACTGCCGCAGCGCCCTGGACAATTACGAAACCTATCCTGCTACCCGCAGCCTCACCCACTTTCTGGACGGCTTATCGAACTGGTATGTACGACGCAGTCGCGCCCGTTTCTGGGCAAG
>JAGLCZ010000675.1 GCA_023145975.1 Candidatus Hydrogenedentota bacterium
AAGTAGTCAATAGGGGTGCTGTCGGGAACGGTGTAGCGGGATATATACGTGGTATTTCTGCGGGTAGTGTTCCACGTGGAACACTTTTGCTATTGTTGCCGCGTGATGATGGAAAAATTTCCCCGTCGAAGTCCCGCGTGTGTCCATGAATCGTCTATATGTTCCACGTGGAACGTTTTTGGTATTGTCCAGCGTCCTGCAGCGAACTGACATAGAAATGCGCCGTTCTTTGGTAGACGGCTCAGGATGCCGGATACGATTTTCTCAGGGCGTTCCACGGCGCGTGCTGTAATAATAGATGCGGTGATCTTATCAATCACATCCGGGAACGCACCATGGATGATTTCTGTATTGGAGAAATTTAAGTGGGTAACTACGCGATGGAGAAATCCAACCTTGCGGGTGCTGCGTTCTACAAGCGTACAGGGGATATCCGGGAACAGGCATTTAAGGGGGATGATGGGAAAGCCGCCGCCGGAACCAATATCGAGGATGCTGCCGCCGTCAGCGCAAAACTTCTTTACATAGGGTGCCAGACTCAGGGCATCTACAAGATGTGCGGTTTCGATAAGGGGGAGATCGCCTGCGGAAACAAGGCTCAGCGAGTCGTTCCAACGCCGCAGGAAAATCGCGTATTGTTTGATAAGTGAGTATGCTTCAGTCGAAATAGATATTGAATCTTCGTTTTGTAGGAGCTCAAATGCTTGCAGGACAGTGCGGTCAGGCATGATGTTTTCCTTGTGTATTGCTGGGGGTGGGCGTTTCTTTCGGGGTTTGGGATGCGCCTTTTAGGGGTTTGGGTGAAATGGTGGTGCAGTGGACATTTATCCAGATGCGCCAGTAGAGCAGCTGCCCGCGTATTCTGCCCGCAATACTATGTATAAAAGAGTGAAGGAGTTGTAGGCGAATAGGAACCAGGTTGCCGCTGAGGTTATAGCAACAGGATTCAGATGCGCCGCTGAGAGCCGCCACGGTCTGTAGGCGACTGCTTTTGAACAGTACAACGAACAGGTCCAGTGAATGGGTGCGGATTTCCTGCAGAAGGTGCCAGGATTGGCGTAGTGTTTTTGGGGACTGCGGTTCTGGTACGCACGGAATTTGCTTCGCCACATAGGCACTGATGGCTTCTTTAGGGAAACTTGGCGGTACAAATGCAATGATACGGGCATTGGGATAGCTTTGGTGTAGGTATTGCACCGCCTGTGTAAAATGGGGCGCGTAACTGTAGAGGATTCCAATGGTGGAAATGCTATTCATGGGGCTGCATTCCTTTGTTTGTATGTGACTGTACAAGAATATCTTTTAGTAACGGGAGGTAATGTTTTTTTACAATATTTTTCCAGGTATATAAAGATAAAGCGCGTTTCCTTCCTGCTGCTCCCAGAGTTGCTCGCAAGGCTGAGTCCGTGAGCAGGGTGTCCAAAAAGTCAGCCAGTGCGACAGGGTCGCCCGGGGGGAAGAGGTATCCTGTCTCCCCGTGTACCACAATGTCGCGTAAGCCGCCAATGTGAGAAGCGCAAACGGGTAGTCCTGCTGCCATGGCCTCTACTGCCACCAATCCGAAGGGTTCCTGCCATATCGAGGGGACAACGCAAATATCCGCCGCTGCATAGTATTGTAATGCTTCTTTGTGAGAAAGCCAGCCCGTTGCCACAAAATTTCCTTTGGAAAGGCGGGGGTCGAAGTGGGTGGCGACCACTTGGAAATCATTCCGCTTTTTCTTCAGCAGCGTATTTGCTTCAAGCAGAACATCAAGACCTTTTAACGGGTCGTCTACCCGTCCTGCCATATAGATGGTTTTGGTGTGCGTTGCCGGTTTTTCCTGTTCTTGGATTGCCTGCGGGGTATCTATGCCGCCGGGAATCACAACGGCTTTATGTTGGTATTCTCCCAGCTCCAGCTTTAGAGTTTCATTGGATACAATAATACAGGTCATTGCATCCAGCGCTTTTCCGGCAGTTATGTAATACTCTTTTTGATAGGCTTCTGCTGCAAGATAATCTTGTGCCCAGGCTTGTCGTTCATGGCTTTTAATTTCTGAGCGCAGATGGGTCAGGGCACATTGCCTACACTCCTGTGGATGGGAGAAATAATTGAAGGAGCAGGGGGCATTTTCTTTAAAGCGGTGTGCATTTCGTGCACATAATAATTCATGGGCATAGTAGCGGCTGATGAGGGGATAGTGTGCCAGTGCCAAAGCAACATGGGCTTTCAAAGCATATCCGTGGGTTAGGAAAACAGCGTTGGGTTTCCAGGCATCTACTGCATTTCTGATACGTGCTGTGATGGCGTGATGGTGCTTCGTGTTTTTGGGTATGGATATAAGTTCGACAGGGAAAGGCAGATCTGCGGGGCATACTTGCCCACGACCTGCGATGCCTTCAAACTGTACCACAAATAGCGTGAGGGGAATACCCTGTTCCGATAATTCTTTTGCCACATGGTACAGGTCTACATCGGCCCCGCCATTGGGCGGCCAGGCAAAAAGCAGATCCACCAGTGCGATGCGTGTCCCCTGTTGTATCGTTATCTCCGTCAGCATTTATATATCCATAGTTATATAGCATACTATATGTATTGCGTAAAAGGTATCAACTTAATTGAGCTGAGCGCCTATTATCAGGTGAATCCAGTGTAGAAAGCAAATTGACTTCCTATTGTGCTTTGCTGCTGACGCTATTTTAGTGTATCATGCTATAAAAGTACACGGGAGTACACTGTGGCAGTGGTATTCCGTTCGGCATTTCGGGTTATCCTCGCAATGGCAGCGCGGATTAAAGATGGAGGGGCTATGGCAGGTTATTTTATTGTTCACAGCGGGCGATGTGCAAAAGATATTATGTGTCTTTTGAAGGAATTTCTTAGTGGAAAGCATTCATTATGGGATCTTTTCAGAAATGGTATTTCCTGTATTTCAGATCGATGGCACGAGTATAGGGAACCGCCTTTGACCGGGCATCGTAAAGATGCGATGCGACTGGTGAATGACGGTGTAAAATTATATAATGCCAAAAAGTATGAGGAAGCCGTAAAAGTGTTTAAGGAGGCGACTGAATGCGATGCCTCTTATGCCCGTGCGTATGTGTATCTTGGTAACACGTTATATAAACGTTTCGAACATGGTGAGGCACTTAATGCGTGGGAGCGTGCTATTTCAGTCGATCCTTTGTCCAAGGCTGCTGGAAAGGCGCGTGCGAAAGTAGATCATGTGAAATCTCAAAATCAGATGGCAATACGAGATCTTCATGAAGGACTTAAAAAGTAATCCGTATATTTTGGAAACTGCTGTGTATGCGCGACAGCAGTCCGGTTGTTACTGGAGGAGATTTTGAGAACTATTAGCTCTGTGTTTGCTGTATTTTTTCTGGTGTTTGTCTTTACTTCTATGTGCAGCAGCGGCGCACCCGTGTCGATGCCTGATGGTGCGCTGGAAGCTGCGGTTGAAGCCAGGATAGGCGATAACACCATCCCGGGTACTGTGGATAGTGACTGGTTATCCGGTCAGGACGGTGCCGCCGGGCCTTATACGGGAGATGCAGGGGGGCTTACTGTTTTGGGACTGGAAGGCGATACCTTGTTTACTGTAAGCGGGGTGTGCGATTTGACGGGACTGGAGCATGCGCATCATCTTACTGTACTGTTTTTGAGGGAATCGCCGCTTCATAGTCTTGCCCCCATAATTCATCTGACGTCGCTAACTACCCTTGCCTTCAATGCTTGTGGATTGAAGGAGAGGCACTTCCAGGAACTTCTGGAAGCAGATTTTTCGCTTGATTCCTTTGCTCTTGTCAATACTTCCGATTCTATGGAATTACAGAATCAGATTCGTAATGAGCAGGTTGTAGCGTTGGTGAAAGCCCATCCATTTTTAAAGCGTTTGGGATTGGTAAATCTGGGGCTGGTATTGGATATTGCATCGTTGTCCGGTACTCCTTCCCTTGCTGATCCTCCCTGCCGAAAAGAACTGTATATTTCCGGGAACGAGATAGAATCTTTCAGTGAATTATCATTATTTTATGATGCAGTACTTTTGGAGCTGGCCTCCTGTGGTATTACAGATATGCAGCTGGCGCAGGCGGACTGGTCACGTTTTGTATGTCTTTCCAAGACGTTGAATCTATCCCATAACGAGATCACCGTGATTGAACCGTTACTGGGTCTGATTCGTGCACGTTTTTCTCCTGAACATGCGGATAGCCCTTCTGTAACGCTTGATCTACGGGGAAACAGACTTAATGAGGTGTCCATCCTGAAACATATTCCTGCACTTAGAGAGGCAGGATATGACGTGCTGTTTGATATGGAACTTGCTCTTACCGTTGAAGGGAGTGGTGAGTTGTCAGCCGGGGCGGGAAGCACCTGGCATTCTTTAGGTGCTTCTGTTTTTCGTCGAACCTCTCCCCGTCCCGATAGCGGACAGGGCTTTGTGGGTTGGCAAGGGGATATTGTAAGCGATGGATACGCTGTAACGGTGGAGATGGACAAGCACAGGGATTTGGCTGCAGTATTTTCAGAGACGCCTGCACCGGGAAGAGTATTTTACAGACTGAGTATTGTTTCTTCAGGATTGGGCAGCGGCAGTATCCTTCCCGGTTCCGGTGAACGTCTGTACCGTGATGGCGACACCATTGAGTTGTCGGCTACCCCTGCTGCAGGAAGTTATTTCGGTGGGTGGAAAATAGATGCATCTTGTAACGCAGTTATGCACAGTAACAGGAAGTCCTATTGGTACAAACCCGCTTTAGCAGTGGAAATGAACTGTGATGTGAATGTTGCTGCGCATTTTGAAACTGCTGGACATATATTAAATCTTAGCCTTTCCGGTGAAGGGTCCTTGTCCTTGTTACCGGGAAGGTATCCTTTTGTTCACGGGGCAGTGATTGAGTTGCAGGTGTTTCCTGTACCGGGGTGGCGACTGCAGCATTGGGAAGATGGGCAGGGGCATATTTTATATGCTCCCGAAGGGGATGACGATCCGACGTATCATGTTACCCTTGCCGAAGATCAGAGCGTGTGCGCTATTTTTGAGAAAGCGGTGCGTTCTTTGACCATTTATAGTGACGAGGCACTGGGTGCTTTTGGCAGTACTGTGCCGGCAGGAGGTACAGCAGGTCAACAGTATTTCTATTCGTATGGGGATATGGCGAAAATAACTGCTTTTCCCGGCAGCAGGGATAGTGCTTTTGCAGGGTGGTCCGGGGAGGTGAGTGATGATGTAGTTCCTGATTTGCTGCTTACGCCAGAATTGGTATTGCCCATGACGAAAGATCGAAAGATTACGGCAGCATTTGTTCCTGCAGAGACCTGGTTGGTGGTGGATGCAGCATTGGATGGAATTCCCTGGGATGCAGAGGAAGCTTTAATGTCTCCTGCTCCCGGTACCTATGGCTTTGTCCGTGATTCTGATAATCGGGTTGTACTTCACGCACCCTTGCTTCCTGATTCTGCACCGGCTTTTACAGGATGGTTTGGCGATTTGCAGGGGAACAGCCGTTCTTCTGATTTTACAGAAATAGTGACAATGGATCGCGATAGGGAAATTACGGCGGCTTTTCAGACACAAAACGTCTATAAATTAACCGTAACGCAAAGGGGAGCGGGTAGTGTAACGCCTGCGCCCGGTGTTTATTCCATGGTTCCCGGGCGACAATTGATATTTCATGCATTGCCCAGGGGGACAGAATGTTTTGGTGGGTGGCGGGTTCGATATCAGGACGGAACGGATCGTGCATTGATTACTCCGGAGTTCCCCCTGGAAATTACAGGGGATATTGAGGTGACTGCCCATTTTGGAATACCCCGTTATACGATATGGATTGGAGCGATGCAGGAAGGCGGTCTGTTGACCCCGCCCGCCGGTGTTTATCGTGTCCCGGAGCAGACGGTCCTGGATCTAAATGCGACCCCCCCCGCAGATAGTATATTTTACCATTGGTTAATTGGAGATAATACGGTAATTTCCCGCGATCCGCTTGTTCGGGTAACTGTTGAAGAGGACAGTGCCTTTAATGCCGTATTTTGGGATCCCGGTTATCGTGTGCAGACACAAATCTGTGGAACAGGTTCCGGTAGCGTGGCAGTACTGCCGGATATGGCGGGTGAACATCCTGCATCTTCAGTAGTTGAATTCTGTGCCCGTCCTGATAGCGATTCTGTATTTGTGTGTTGGGAGGGGGTACCTGAAGGTATTGATGTGACCACGCCGACCCTGAAAATAACCCTGCAGCAAGATATTATCATAGCGGCTGTGTTTGCTAAAATGGATTATCACATGACCGTGCTTGTTGATGGATTGCCGGACGGTATACCCGCGAAGATAACGCCTTCCCCCGGTATTCACGGATATCTGGAAGGGGACGAAGTGATGATTTTTGCGGCACCTCCTCCAGGCAGCGGTTTGGCATTTGCCGGGTGGGAAGAAGCGGAGAGTCTCGACATAAATTCCGGAACGACGCTTCTGATGGATCAGGATAGAGTGGTTACGGCACGGTTTGTTCCGGCAGCTTCTATTGACAGTGTAGAAGTAACGGTTCTCCCTTCTGAAGGGGATGGGGAGGGGATTTTGCACCCGCTTATTCCCGGTGTTTATCATTTTTCCCGGGGAGCCGCATTGATATTTTCCTGTGATTTGCAGAACGACAGTTATTTTGGCGGATTTACAGGTACAGTCGTCGGGAAAATAAATTACCATGAATTACCCGTTGTATTAGAAAAAGATACCACCGTGGGCGCACGTTTTACACGAACAGGTACCTTATTGACTTTGGGCTTAAACGGTGAAGAGGGCGGAAGAATATCGTTTCCAATGGGAACGTACCGTTTAAGCTATGACTTGGACATTGAGCTTACAGCGACTCGCACCAATACGCAGTGGGTATTTCGCGGGTGGTATGATGCACAGGGAAAACAGATTTTGCCGTATGGTCAATACCGGTTTCGGACATCATCGGAAAGCCCGGAAAGGACAGTTATCGCCTTGTTTCACAGGTATAATGAAACGATGCCAATGGAATATTGCTGGCTGCGATAGGATTTGCAGTGAAGTGCGATGGCATTTATGTTATATTGGAAGATAGGAAAGAAAGTGTTTTTTGTTCTTGTTTGCACGGCTTGAAAAATTATTCAGGGTACGCCAAAAGTTTGACAGGGAAATCCGCCATGAATATGCGCACCAGGGCAAAGTTATTATTCCACATTATCCGATGGTTGGCTACACGAAATATTTGGGATACTCATTATCGGTACACGTTGCCGGATAATCCAAAATTTATGGGTCCACGGGAGGCAGTTGAAAACATTCCTGACGGTTCGGTGGTGGCATTCTCCGGACTTGGCGGCAATCAGTGGGCTTCCATAATGTACCGTACCATGCGCACTCTTTTCGAGGAGACAGGGAACCCGAAAGATATTTCGGTTATAGTGATTGGCGGCAACGGATCCCGTGGGCGCGCGCCCGGTTCCATAGAAGAATTGGGGGTTGAAGGATTATGCACCCGTTTTTTTTCGGGACACATGGAAACCTTCAAGGCCATGCTGAAACTGGGTGCTGCAGGGAAAATGGAGCTTCAGTGTTTGCCTCAGGGTATCATGGCATTTCTCATTGAGGCGCAGGGACGGGGTGAGAAATCCATCCTAAGCAAAACGGGTATCGGTACATTCATGGATCCACGGGTGGGTACAGGGTCGCCCCTCACAGGAACGGACCAATGGGTGACAGTCGAAGGTGATATGCTGCGATATCGATTGCCGGATATTAACGTGGCTGTATTTAATGCACCAGCTGCTGATCGCAAGGGGAATATCTACATGAAGAATTGTGCCATGATTGCGGAGAGTGCTGAGATTGCACGTGCTGCGCGGCATAATGGCGGATATGTGATTGCTAATGTGGCACAGGTAGTTGAAGAGGGGTATGACGAAATATTTTTGGCGGCGGATGCTGTAGATGCCGTGGTGGTGTATCCACGGACACAACAGGCAGCTGCAATTGAACACCGCTGCTTCTGGCCTATGTTTACATTGGACAGTGATGTTTCCCGCGAAGAGGGAAGTGCCAGGCTCAAATATATTAATCGGATATTGGGTATTACCCCCCGCCGCAGTGTGGTAGATTATGCCGTTGCCCGTTTGGCGGCAAGTGTTTTTTCGGAGCACGTATCCACAGGTAGTTTTGTTAATGTTGGTATTGGGTTACCGGAAGAGGTGTGTCGTTTGCTTAGTGATGCCGGGCTTTCCAATTCAATACGTTTTTTCAGTGAGAGTGGTGTCATGGGCGGTTTGCCTGCGCCGGGTGTTTGGTTTGGTGCAGGGGTGTGCCCTGAGGAAATGATTACATCGGCACAGGTTTTTCACAAATGCTATGAGAACCTGGACGCCAGTATTTTGGGTATGCTTGAGTTTGATATCAGCGGTAATGTAAACGTATCAAAACGCGGAGAAGGGGTCGTGGATTACGTGGGGCCTGGCGGTTTCATTGATTTTAGTTCTACGGCACGTAATGTGTTTTTTATATGCAGCTGGATGGTGCATGGGGGTATGGATATAGAAGATGGGCGATTAAAAATACTCAAACAGAATAGAGTGAAGCTGGTGGAACATGTGTCGGAGATTACCTTCAATGGTAAATGCGCTTTAGAGCGAAATCAGAATGTTTTTTATATAACGAATGTCGGCGTATTTAAATTGACTGAAAGGGGGTTGGAATTAATTCGCGTTGTTCCCGGAGTGGATATTCGCAGGGATATTCTTGAAGCGAGTCATAACGCCGTTGTATTACCCCGGTCGGGGGACGTGACGGAGGCGGATATTTCGGTGATGACGGGAGAAAACTTCAACTTAGAATTACAACAGTCCTGATATTTTTGATAGATTGTTTTTGGTAACCAGCCTCAATAGTTGGGAGACATGATTATGGACCAGGATGCACGTTTTGAAGTGGGTGGACAGGTTGAATTGTATGAACGTCGGAGTCTTTGCAAAGGTAAGCCTTTGGCAAATGTGGTGTTGTTGCACGGGTATGGGGATCATTGCTCCCGCTATGAATGGGTAATGAAAAAATTCCGGGAAGCGAAGATAAACATATTTACTTACGATCAGCGTGGGCATGGTCGGTCACCGGGGAAGCGTGCTTATATTCACCGGTTTGAAGATTTTTTGGATGATTTGGAGGTTTTTAGGGAACATATCAAATCTGATATTGCAAAGGCACCGGTGTTTTTTATGGGCCACAGCATGGGGGGGATGGTACTGGCGCGTTATGTGCAGACACGTGATATTCAGGCACAAGGATTGATTTTCAGCAGTCCTTTTCTTGCATTTAGCGAAGAAACCCCGGCGTTTCTGGTTGCACTGGGTCCCTATGTTGCTAAAGTATTTCCCTGGATGCCTGTAGGCAGTGTGGATACGAGCGGCTTAAGTCGTGATCCGGCAGTTAAGGAGGCCACCGATCAGGATACCTTGTCATTTCATGGAAAAGTGGCAGCACAGACAGGTGCTGAATTTTATCGGATAATCCATAGTATCGAAAGTGATCTCGCCCGTATTTTAAATCCCATGCTGGTGATCCATGGCAGTAGTGATCGTGTGGTATCGCCTACGGGCAGCGAAATGCTGCATGAAAAAGCAGGCAGCAAAGACAAAACATTGCGTATATACGAAGGCGGCTATCACGAACTTTACAACGACATTGTCAAAGAGCAGTTTGTGGCAGAGGTCATTACCTGGATCAAGGCGCGATTGTGATGATCGTCCGGGGTGGAACCCGGACGCTATTTAGTGTTGCTATGCAGTATATTTAAACGATATAAAAAACAGGGCAGGATACGCTTAATTGCATATTCTGCCCTGTTGATA
Source organism: Candidatus Hydrogenedentota bacterium (assembly GCA_023145975.1). Taxonomy (GTDB): domain Bacteria; phylum Hydrogenedentota; class Hydrogenedentia; order Hydrogenedentales; family CAITNO01; genus SLFT01. The sequence continues at coordinate 9,853 of JAGLCZ010000675.1, forward strand.
TTTTAAGACGCTTAAACTTTCACTGCTTTTTTAGTTTTGCTGGACTTGTAAGCGGCTGCTGTAACTTCCGTGGCACGGAGTCCATCGATGCCGCTGATGACAGGATCACGCTTGTCACGGACAGCACTTACGAAATCCAATATAAGACCAAGGTCCGGGTTGTCGCCCCAGGCTGCCCAACCGGCATGTTTGGTCTTATCATTATAAACTATAACCTTCTGGTTGAATGCGTCTACATTGAGTACGCCGTTCTCGCAAATAAATTCCATGGTAACATCGCCCCAGGTCGGGAAGCTTTGGGGACGACTCCAACTGGCGATATGGGATACCTGTATACCGCCTTCCATCTCCATGTTCATGCTGCCGAGATCATCCGTTTTCATGGTTTCCTTATGAAACTGGTTACCCAGTTCACAATAGACCTGTGTGAATTCTTTGCCAAGCATCCAGCGGAGCAAGTCGACCCCATGAACCGTGTGATCCATGGTGGCACCACCACCACTGAGTGCTTCATCAGCGAACCAGCCGCCGGGCGATTGACCGTGGTTGGTACAAGCCACAGAATAGACTTCGCCATACGCACCGGAATCAAGCATATCTTTTGCCGTCATTAAGGGCAGTGAGTAACGGCACGGAAATGCCGTTCCCAGGCCAATCTTCGCTTTCTTACATGCCTTGACCATTGCCTTGGCATCTTTGACCGTGGTTGCCAGCGGTTTTTCGCAGAGTATCCATAGACCTGCTGCCGCTGCCGCTTCGACCAAAGCACGATGCTTGACATTCTCTGCCGTAATGATAACCCCATCTAATTCACGTGCAAGAAATTTGTCTCTATCTTTGACAAAAGGGGCACCGAATTCTTTTGCCATTTTTCTGCCGCGTTTGGCATCGTCATCCCAAATTGCAACTAATTCCACGCCGGGCAAACGGTTCAAGCATTCGGCGTAGCTGTGAGCGTGCATATGCGCAAAACTCATTATTCCAATTTTAGTCATGATTGCGCTCCTTTTCTACAGTTTTACGGGTTGCCGCTTTTCAGCGGATTGTAATGCGGCTTCCGCCATTTGCACAGCGCGTAAAGCATCCTGAGCTGTAACACGTGGTACACTACGGCCTTCGACCCATCCCAGGAAATCCTCCCACTCACGCTGGTAAGGACTTACCGCGACGGGACTCATGGGCACGATCATGGTGGGACCGGAAGCGGTCTTGCGTGCTTCACCGCTCACAGGGGCATCGCTGCTGTCGAACTGCACCATGCCCTTACTACCGCAGGCTTCCACTTTCACACGGAATCCGCTCGGATGAGCCCACGTGCCGATGATGGTGGCAATAACGTCGTTCTTCATGCGCATAGTCACTTGTGAATAATCAAGCTGCGTGGGGGTTTTACGTAAAAGTGCCTGGCAAAAAATACGCTTTGGTTCCCCAAAGACATATCGTACCCAATCTAAATCATGAATCATACAATCGAAAGTAACCCCGCCGCTTTGGGCATAATCACGAAACCAACTTTTGGCGTTGCCCGGATAAATACCGCCCCGATACAATTTTACCCACCCTGCTTCGCCAATGGCACCGGATTCAATTTGCGCTTTTATAGCTTCAAACTCATGGAAATAGCGTACTACATGCCCCACGAAAAGTTTAACGTCCGCCTTTTTCGCAGCAGCGATGGAACGTTTACATTCGAGTGAAGAACGTCCGAAAGGCTTTTCACAAAAGATATGTTTTCCTGCCTTCGCAGCAGCAAGCACATATTTTTCATGAGTGGGCGTAGGTGTCGTAATCACGACAATATCTACTTCCTTCGATTTGATGGCGCCCATGGGATTTTCAAATGCTTTTGCGCGATATGGTGCCGCAGCACTCATGGCCGCTTTGCGCACCGCGTCAGCGCAGGCGACAACGCGCAGACCACAATTCGCGGCCATCTCTGCATGCAGCCGACCCATGCCGCCGCATCCGATAATTGCTACATTCACAGCATGTTCCTTCCTGTGTGTTGGAGTTAAGGTACTATGTTCACTGTGGACGTTGTCCACAACCTATATAATTATTATTTGCCTTTTTAATTTTCTGCGAGGGCAAGAATCGCCTCAAGGGATACGTGTACATGGCGCAGCATGACCTCAAGACTGTGTGTATAAGGACCGTATTCGGCAGTAAGCGCACCGTCGAAACCAATTTCCTTAAGGGCAGTCGTCACTTCAGGCCAATTCACATCGCCTTCCATTAACATTACGAACCCATCAAAGTTGCCTGCTGAAGCGCGAAAATCTTTGGCGTGAATTGCACGTATACGTGATCCCAGAATACGCAGGTACTGTTCCGGGTATCCATAGAGAATAATATTACCTGTATCTAAATACGCACCCACATAGTCACTTTCACACTGATCAATGAAGTCCCGCATTTCAACAGGACTTAAAAGGAACTTATTCCATACATTTTCAATGCCGAGTGTTACACCGATCTTTTCTGCAATGGGTGCCATTTTCTGCATGGCCGCCAACGCATTTTCAATGGCATCATCATAGGCTATTTCCGGTGATACGATACCCGGCACTACAAGCAGGGTGTCTGCTCCCAATCTTTTGGCAATTTTCAATGCCTGCGTTGTTGCCTCGATCCCCTTTTCCTGTATTACGGGGTCAGGGGAGGTAAAAGGATATTGCCAACCCAGCCCGGATCCCACAGAGTTCAGGGCAAGACCCA
>JAGLCZ010000676.1 GCA_023145975.1 Candidatus Hydrogenedentota bacterium
GCGTTTTTTTATATCGTAGATTACAGGAATTTTAGCTTTATTTTTTCTTTTCGGGTTATGGTAAAGTGCAATTTTGAAAATGTAATGTTTAGTTTGCGCTTCTTCCGGCGTGTTAATGGTTTTAAATCCCTGCAGGAAATCATTGTTTCCTCTTTTAGATAAAAGCGCTATAATTTCGGGCAGAGCATCTAGCGATGCCTCTTCCTCCTGGTCAAATTTCAGGGTATCAAATAATATAAATACAGGTGCATTTCCATCATTGGGTTTTGCTTTGGGTGGAACGAGATCCCACGCCATATCTTTGTCGAGATCATGCCCAACTATAATGGTATCCTGTAAGTATTTCCTGGAAGTGTCCTTGCCATAATCACGAACTGCATCTGCAAACCTCTTGACTCTCTTCCCCGGCGCTGGTGAATAGATATCACTTACAAAAAAAGATAAACCCACAAGATTAAAGCATTTTTGAGTATAAGGTTTTGCACCCTTTGTTACAACGATTACTTTTGCACCTGATTGTAATAAGGCATTAAGTGCTGTCTTTACACCTTGTCTTTCCTTTAAGAATCGGTCTTTTTCCTGTTCAATATACTCGTATAAATTTTCCTGCCATTTTATAAATGCCTCAGTAACCCTGGGGGATCCTTTGCCAAACTCTTTTTCAAATCCTTTCCATGCATTTTCTTCTTTTTTTATTCTTTTGTTGCGTAATCCATCTTCCCATACGAGTAATAGTTCATCATTATCAAACAATACTATTTTTCCTTGCAGATCAACTATTTCTTTTTCACGGTGCAGTATATGATCAACAAGATCACGTATTTTTTGAGCGATGGTACTAATCAAACCGTTGCTTCCAAAAACATTATTTAGATTCACCATTAATTGTCTCCAACCTGGTGTTGTTAATTGTAATTTTTAGTAGTTGTGTTTATCGGTATCTTTAGCCAGGATTATAAGGATTATACTTGCTGTTTATTATATCTGCTTTACACGTGCGCCATCGGGAGTATCTTCGATAATCCAACCCGCTTCAAGAAGTTTGTCTCGGATGGCGTCGGAAGTAGCAAAATCTTTGTCACGTCGCGCCTGCTGGCGGGTAGTGACCCAATCAAGTATTTCCTGAGGGACAGTATCGTTTGTTTTTGGCGAAAAAACACCGGTAACTTGATCGAGGCGATCGAGTAATGCCAGTGAATTTTCTGCTCCTTGACTTCCCACACTTCCTTCGTCCAGTTTTTTGTTTACATCACGGATAAAATTGAATACCGTTCCCAACGCGCCTGAGATATTCAGATCGTCATCCATTTCTTTTGTGAAGGCACTTTCGCATTCCTCACATTCTTTATCTAGGCTATCGCCTGCGCCGCGTATTTCCTTGAGCCTTATACGGAAGTCGCGAATGCGGCGTAATGCCTGAGTTGCTGCTTCAACAGCTTCCAATGTGAAATTCGCTGGTTGACGATAATGGGTTGATAATAAGGTATAGCGTATTGCCTGTGGATCAAGTCCTTTTTCAATCAAGTCCCGTAACGTATAGAAATTTCCCAGGGATTTCGACATTTTGCGGCCTTCAGCCATAAGATGGGCGCAATGAAGCCAGTAATTCACAAACTTCTTCCCTGTGGAACATTGTGCCTGTGCAATTTCATTTTCGTGGTGGGGGAATATATTGTCAACACCACCACAATGAATATCAAAGTGGGGACCGAGATATTTGATGCTCATAGCAGAACACTCAATATGCCAGCCGGGTCGTCCCTTTCCCAGTTCTGTTTCCCAAAATACCTCGCCATCCTCTTCTTCCCAGTTTTTCCACAAGGCAAAATCACGCGCATCTTCTGCTTCATATTCGTCGTCATCAACACGACCGCTTGCGCCTGTTTGCAGGGAGTCCATTTGCATATGACTGAGTTTTCCATATTCCGGAAAAGTACTCAATTTGAAGTAAATACTTCCCTTTTCTTCATAGGTATGCCCGTTGTTGCGTAATGTTTTGATCATCTCCACCATTTCATCAATATGATCGGTAGCAGCGGGATAGACATGGGCACGCTGAATGCCCAGCGTGTCAATATCCTCGAAAAAGGACTGGGCATAAAATTCTGTTATTTTTTTGAGCGGTTTACCGGTTTTGCGACAGGTTTGTATGAGTTTATCTTCCACATCTGTCAGATTCATGATATGGTTGACAGAAAAACCCCGAAATTCCAAGTGACGACGTAATAGGTCCTCAAACATATAGGCACGAAAATTTCCTATGTGGGCGAAGTTGTAAATAGTTGGACCGCAGGTATATATGCCAACAGTATTCGGTGTAATAGGCTTGAACACCTCTTTTTTTCTTGTAAGCGTATTAAAAAAATGCACTGCCATAGTGTCAGGTTCCTTGTTTATAGCATTAGGGGAATATCCCATATCGTAGCGCATAGCATACCAAAATATCTCTAACAGGTTAAACTACGCCAAGAGAAGTTGTCTTCTTGCTTTTAATTATGTGGTAAATCAACTATAATACTCATGTTATTTTCAGTATCCCATAAAAGAGTAAAGATATGAAAAAAATCAAGCAACTTATTATAAATAGCCTTCTCGTAATAGCATCAGTGATTTCGTTATTTGCAATTTTGGAAGGAACTGCACGTATCGTAGAGATTTGGAAGCCGCCTATGCAAGTCGATATTGGTCAGGGATTCGGCGCGGAAAGCCTATTGTTTTTGCCTATACGTGGTGGTTTTATGGAGACGAACCCCGACAAATCATTTGCCTTTCATTCGCAACGTTTTGAAATGCCAAAGCCGCTGCGTACGATGCGTATATTTGCTTTAGGCGGCTCGTCGGTAAATTATCTCGATTATGAATTCACTTGTTTGGCTGAGGATTTGCAACGGGCCTGGTCGGAGCAAGTTGATACGGTGGAAATAATTAATTGCGGTGGGCTTTCCTATGGTACACATCGATTAGTGTTGATAATGGCGGAAATTATTCATTACAACCCTGATTTAGTGATTATTTACTCTGGGCATAATGAATTTGAAGAGTTGCAGCAGTTACATCTGGCAAACTTGGATTTTGCTTCCGCACAGCGTGTTCTTGGGAGAACTGCCCTCTACCGTTTTATGCGAGATATGCGGACACGAAGCGAAATAGTGACATTGCAGCAAGCGCGTCAACGACGAGAATTGGCAACTGCTATACCGGACACATCGACAACCTGGGCCCATGTGTTTACAGCGGAAGAAATGGAGGCACGCATGGATGCCTATCGTAATAATCTTGCTGCAATTATTAGGAAATGCCAGGATAAGGAAGTGCCGGTTATTATTGGTACCGTACCCTCTAATCTTTACAAGCCCAACCTACCGGGAAGTGAGGGTAAACAATACGAAGAGGTAGTACGTTTATTCGATGGAGAACACTACAAAGAAGGTGTGGTACTGGGACAGCATATCCTTCGTAATGCCACGCCGCGCCATCAATCATCAGAAGTGGAAAATAATATTATTTGTCATTTGTCAGAGGAATTTCACATCCCATTGGCAAGGGTCGAAAGCGCCATTATTCAAGCAGAACCTAATAATGTACCGGGAGAGACTCTATTTGGAGATCACTGTCATCTGAATGCGGCAGGAAATACCATTCTACGCATGGTGTACCAAAAGGTGATTTTGGATATCTTTTGTTTTTGAGGTGCGCAGTGAAGTATAAATCGTATACAATATGGGTCTATTATTTTTTTTCTTGATGAAGCAGTGGGGTTTCTTAAAATATATATTTGTGACAGATAAGAAAATAGGAAAAGTAAATGAAAAGAAAAACGTGGTATCGGGGTGCGTCTGCATCCCTTATGGTTACTTTTATTTTGGGTGTGGGCGTGGGAGCTGGTTTATGTTATGCGGGATTGGAACTTATGCGCGAAGATGCGCAGCAAGCCCCCTCCGTTAGTATTTCAGGGCAAGAAGGCATAACAGCACCAATACCTGAGGCTGTTCCTATGGCTGCCGAGTTCGTTAAAACACCTGAAGCCATTGAAGAAATAAAAGCATCGGTCGAAGTGATACCTGTTGAAACGACACCGTCCCTTTCTGTGCAGATCGATCCAGATACGGTGTGGCCTATCCGTCATTTGATCATTGGTTTTGAAGGAACCGCGTTGAGCAATGATGTGCAGAATTTAATTTGTCAGTATCTCCCGGGCGGTATCTGGATACGTGAGAGAAATGTAATTGATTATATACAGTTGACGGAATTGATTCTTGAAATTAGGGGTGTCTATGCCAAAACGGGCTTGGATAAAATAGATCCTCTTATCTTTTTTGCACCGGAATCGAGGCTGGACCATAATCCCTTACAGCTATCCACAGCATTGTCTTATAAGGAAATCGCAGAACAGGGGGATTTTGACGCCATCAAAAAGGTGGGGTTTGATACTGCAAATGCCGCAATTAAAGCGGGAATAGATGTGCTTCTTGCGCCGCCACTGAATGTGTATGATGCAGAAGAGACCGACTCGGCTATGGAAGAGTTATTTTTTGGAAACAGTGCGGAAGTCGTGGCACATGCGGGGTTGGCTTATGCAGAAGGCTTAATGGAAGGTGGCGCCATTGCTGTTGCAAAGGATTATCCCGGTTCCGGAACCGCAATTCCCCAGCGTGATGGTATCTTATTGTTGGCAGAAACCGATGTGAATTCCCTGGTTTCCGTTATGATGCCTTTTGCAGAGGCTGCTGCTCATGATATTCATGGGTTACTTGTAGGTGCTATTGCGGTTCCTGCGTTGGATGTAAGTGTGCCGGGACGTCCGGCATTTGTTTCGCCTATTTTGGTGGATGAGGCTCTTAGGAATCAGTGGGGATATGAAGGTGTTATTATTTCAGATGATATCCTGTTAGCGGAGGGTTGGTCGCTTACAACCGTTGAGAAAGACATTCTTGCAGCACTGAGTGCCGGATGTGATGCAGTCATGATATCCGCTACTACCTCGGAAGATTTAGAGCATATTGTAAAAACAGTAATTCATGGTATTGACCGGGGTACGTTGCGGGAGGGTACACTCGAACTTGCGCGGCAAAAAATGGATCTGTGGAGGCAGCAGGTAGATAGAAG
>JAGLCZ010000677.1 GCA_023145975.1 Candidatus Hydrogenedentota bacterium
TTATTGACCAGTGCAAAACCAACATCACCTGCAGTCATATCAACGAATCGGTGCATGGGATACTGTGGATTCGGATGCCCATAATACGGGCTGGTTTCTTTAATATGGATATCCCGTCCAATAACATCATAAGCAACTTCTGCATCTGTACGATCACAGTCTAACTGTGTGGGGAACACCACGCGCAGCCGGTGATGTTTGCAGGTGTTGGTAAAACTCGTGTGGACATCCAGACGTTTGGCATCTACCCGTAACGTAAACCGACTGGTGACAATCATTTCGCGACGTTCCCGGGTACGCGCTGTATTATTCAAATCACCCTGCCGGAAATCCACGCCCGGTTCATCTTCAACACTAACGGGAATCTGCATGTGATAGTCCACGCGTATCTTTGCATACAGCGGACCGGATTCTTCGAGGGAAATATGACAAGGTCCCCCGTGTGAGGTAATGATTTCATCGCGTTCCGGCGGCTGATGTATCCAGGAGTGTCCTGTTTCACCACTGTCCTCCAGATAATGCATGTTCTTAAAAGTATGTCCCGTTTCCTTATGGGTCATGTCCAGGGTACCATCGCTATTGAAAAGCACCCGCAAATGCGCATTCTCGAGGACATTAATTTCCGGTGTAAGCGTACCCGGCAGCCAGTCGAAACGGGGAGCAGGAACAATGTGGTAGGTGCTGTAACCATAGGCAGGAATTTCTTCCGTCTCTACGTGACAGCGAACCCGTTCTGTACGCAGTTCCACCGAGATATCCTGTAAATTACGTACCAGTACACCCATAGGGAATTTTTCCTGCTTCTGCACACGCAAGGTTTGTTTGCCGTCCGGGGTCTGCACTGCAAAGGCATCATACCCCATGTTATCAGGCATATCCACCAAACAGGAAACTACCGCCTTACGGGGGAACGGGCAGGGATTGAAAACCGTCAACACACTTTCTTTTGCTGATAAGTCGCTGTTATCCACCTGGATCTGGAGGGTTTCGAGAGCACGCCGTGCCAGACCGTCAGAAATAATATTGATCTGATCAAAGCGAAAAAGGGAATCCTTTTCCATCTGGTCAATCCCCGAACCTGTAATTGTATCGTGGGGATGATTTTGTAAGAGAAAACGCCAGGCACGATCAAAAGCAGTCTTGATATATTCCCCGCCTATCATGGACGCCACTGCGGCCCAGGGTTCGGCACGGCGCTGCAGGTTTATTTCAGCGCGGTTATTGTGCTGCTTCAGCCGTGGACGGGCACTGATAACATCGCCGAACAAGTGAGTCCAGCTACCTGTGGAACCCGGGTCACGAAATTCACCGCGTAACACAACAGGATCTTCCAGTTCTTTTCCCATGGCTTCCATATACGTTTCAAGATTAGAAAATTTAATGTCATGTTCCGGAAGCAGTTCCTGACACAACTTCATAATACGTGCTTCTTCGGGATCGGGATTCGAAGAATCAAAACCCTGCATACATACGATCTGGCTTGTGCTGAAGTGTTCCGATTCATCCTTTACCAGTTTCAGCAGCTGCTCGCGGATAGGCGCATCGTTCCACTGCTTTTTCTTGTCATCCAAAATGTAATAATGATCACGCGGCCGGTTTTCGTCAATAAGGCGGAACGGTGCTGCGCCACGATCCCAGTCATAACGCTGAAACACATCATCAGACCCGTAACGAAGCACCCGGTAAATATAGACGTAATAGCTGAACCGGCTCATACATCCGAAACGGGAACCCTGCAGTCGCGAACCGTCCGGTCCTTCAAGGATATACTCACACTTGGGGGTATTGATGCCCCGGTAAAAGATGATGGTGTTAATATCAAAGCCTTGATAAATCTGAGGAATCTGCGAGGTCTGGCCATAACTAAAAGGGGTATATCCGCTTTTAGTAACCTGACCCAATGCTTGTGCGCTGCGATGTCCCACCACCAAATTACGAACCAGGGATTCGCCGTTACAGAGATATTCTTCCGGCAATGAGTACCAGGGACCGACCAGAAGCCGTCCACTCTTAACATGCTTTTCGATAAGCTTCCGCTTTTCCGGACGCAACTCGAGATAATCTTCCACACACAATGTTTGCGAGTCCATGGTGAAAGAATGAAAATCGGGATTGTTTTCCAACAGTTCCAATAATTCATCCATGAATTTCAGCAGCAGCAGCCGTGTCTCCTCAAAGGCATAGCCCCATTCGCGATCCCAATGTGAATTCGATACGACATGAATGGTTTTACGTTCCTGTGTCATAGGTATTATTTCTCCGAATATTTGCTTTAAGGGGGTATACAAACGGAAACCAGCATCAGGAAGATACTAGTAGATTCATCTGTATAATAATGCCATAAGTGACCGGTTACTCACAAGTTTGATGCGCAGGTTCAAACTCGAAACGCAAGCCCATTCCTCAAAATGTATTCCTACAATGCCCATGATCGCGGTTGTAATAGCGTTCGGTGCAGGCGCATGGCGTATTCGTCCGTCATCCCGGCAACAATATCTACAGTATGCCGTTCGGAGCTATCTTCGTCGTTTCCCTTTATAATATCGTCTGTGGGATGTTCAATCAGATACAGGTAGAGTTCCCTGATGATGCGCCGCGCGTTGCGGATTTCTGATTCGATAGCCTCACAGGGATACACCTCGTGATACAAGTAATCACGCAGTTCAGCCATGGCACTGCACACATCAGGCATAATCCCAATAATCCCGTCGGGGCTTCCCTCAATGACACCCACCACCATCGCGTCTATTCGATCTGAACTGTCTGTACCCAGGCGGGACGCAGCATTTGCAGGAAGGCTTGCTTCGGTAATTACCCCGGCGCGAATGGCATCATCAATATCATGACTAATATAAGCAATAGCATCAGAAATACTTACTATCCTACTTTCGGCAATCATAACCGGTTCCGGCTGTTTACCATAGAGCAGGCATTTCCCGGCGGAATGGCGCAAAATACCATCACGCACCTCAGCACTCAGATTAAGACCCGCTTTATCATGTCGTTTTTCCAGTAGATCCACTACCCGCAGACTTTGTTCGTAATGCTTAAATCCCGGCGCATAAAGTTCATTCAGCACCGACTCTCCTGCATGACCGAAGGGGGCGTGTCCCAAATCATGACCCAGGGCAATTGCTTCTACCAGGTCCTCATTCAAAAATAATGCCCGCGCAAGGGTCCGCGCAATCTGCGACACCTCCAGCGTATGGGTTAAGCGGGTGCGATAATGATCGTCCTGCGGTCTGAGGAATACCTGGGTCTTATGTTTCAGACGACGGAACGCTTTGGTATGCAGGATACGGTCGCGATCACGCTGAAATGCCGTGCGATAGGGGTCCTCCTGCTCCGGCATCATGCGCCCCCGACTTTCGCGCACGTGCACAGCATAAGGACGCAGCAAGTCGTATTCCCGTTGTTCCAATTGTTCGCGAATTACCATAACGATCCCCTCTGTGGTTCAAAATTCAAAAACCCTCTGATCAGAATTGTACGTGAGAAGGCATGGGTACATCGAATTGATGATCAATAAATCATTTCCAAAGTACGGGCATACGCGGCAAAAAACTACATTACAAAGGCAAAGACAGCAGCCTGCGGCAGGTGCTGCTCAAATCTATATTTCGGAGATGCAGGTGAGTTTCTTGGAGTTTCAGGGTCATACATTCTATACTACCGACATGAGAGTTAAATTGACTCTCCAGGTGCAATCGTGAGGAGATCAAACTGTGTCGTTTACATATCCGCAGCAACCAATGCCGCCTTATGGTGGTGAGGGCGCCCCCAGCGTATCCCCTCAAGGCTGGCAATCCGTACCACCGCCGCAGCCTGCCCCCCCGCTGGTATCTCCACAACCACAACTGCCCCCGGTTACACCCCATGAAAAAGGCGACATGGAAGGCATGGCATTACTTACCGTCGTCATCATCTTTCATGTTCTATTCAATATATACTGGCTTCACGCCGATACCCATCTCATCCATCTTGATGAAGCACATCATATAGGCCGTGCCGCCGCCTATTACGATGCTTTGTTTCCTATTGAAAAAACAGGACTGTTTGAACGCGGCGTAGCGGCACTGAATGTTGAATCTCCGTATCCGCCATTGACCCATCTTGTGGGTGCTGTATTTATTCGTGTACTGGGATATTCACCTGATTCAATAGCCTTTTCCGGCAGTTTATTCCTGGGTCTGTTTTTGATTGGAGTATATCTTTTTGCGCGGCAGGGAGTAAGTGCAAGAAACGCATTTCTGGCGGCACTGCTGGCAGGGTTCATGCCTATGACCTTCGCCTCCTCCCGTTATTTTATGCCCGACCTGTTACTGGCGGCACTGGTGGCGTGGGCACTTTACGCACTGTTAAAATCAGACCGTTTCCGGAAAACAAGCTGGGTGGTATTGTTTGCCCTTTTTGCCGGACTTGCTTTTCTCACCAAGCAAATTGCTTTTGTTTACTTGTTGTTCCCCGTACTTTGGATTTTTCTGTGGGGTAGTTTTAGTGCGGTTTATCCAGCAAGGGGAGACGGCGTACCCTTAAAACGCAGTCGCGCAGCGCAGTTACTCTTTAATATGCTCTTGTGCATATTCATTGTGCTGGGCGTTTGCTCCTGGTGGTATACGCGCCATGTAGAATATATGTATACATGGTGGAGCACCCAACGGGGCGGAGAAATAGGACTGCTGCAGCCGGGAATTGCGTCGCACATCAAATTTGCCATGCCCGAAAACGGGGAAGATGCTGAATCCTCTATTTATCTGGATCCTGCTATTTCCCGCCTCACCGTGAAAATCAAGGATGAAACCACAGATACAAAAGAAGTCGCAGCACCCGAAGAAACAACAGCACAAAATCTCATCCCAATAACGCCGGAAAAAGAAACCAGCAGCCTTCTTGTTTCTGTAACCCCTGAAGGAGAAATGGGCAACCTCCTTGCTCCGATAGCGCCTGAAGGAGAAAGTGCGAAAACGTTGGAGGGAGAAACGGAAACGGAAGA
>JAGLCZ010000678.1 GCA_023145975.1 Candidatus Hydrogenedentota bacterium
CAGGTCCATCAGAGGTAAGGGAGGTCATTTCACTAGTATGGCTTTCTACCAAGCCGTCCAGCATTGCACCGATCTGTGTGGGAACATAGGGATCGCCATCAACAGTAAGCAACGCACTTATCAATGCAAAGCTGGATTGGCGCTCAGACATTTTGGTCTTTTCAAAAGCCCAGCCTAAGTAGAGATAACTGTCATCAATTGTGGACGGATCCCAGGATAACAGAGGGGATCCTACAGGAAGCCCAGATACATGATCCTCAGTCGCGTACATATCTGATCTCTGTTCGCCCAGCTCGGGATCGGAGGGACACCACATGATTTCCATATCGGTGAGGTATTCCGGGTAAATGGAATATACTGCAGGACCTCCTGCCAATGCTGCCTTATATTCATCGCCCTCTATCACCCCGTTGAAATCATCATCCCATTTTCGGTAGGTTTGTAACGGAGGCATTTTTTCACCTCTGTCTTCATTTGCGTACATCTTGAATACAATACCCCATTGTTTCAGGTTGTTCATACAACTGGAGCGACGCGCAGATTCGCGTGCCCGTGCCAGGGCGGGGAGCAGGATAGCCGCAAGAATACCAATAATGGCAATTACGACCAATAGCTCGATGAGTGTAAATCCTTTTCTTTTCATAACGTTTCTTACTCCTTTGAGTGTTGAGTTTGCCTGACAATTAGTCAAGCATTACCTATGACATTTACTACACGCATAAATGCTATGACATAACGATCCACATGACCGCTATTACACATTCATTATACATTGCAATGCCCGATAAAGCAAATAAATTTCCATAAGATCCATAAATAGGATAAAAATGCCTTGCGGTTCTGTGATGGTGAACCTAATATGTACTTATTTCTGCTCTGGTATTACCGAAAATCCTTTTTCAGGTGTTGCTCCGCCGGCCAGTGTTTCACAGATGTGATGAAAGAAAAGAGCGGGGGTCTTGATGCGCCCCAGTGATACCCCTTCCCCTTTGACATTGCCGTGACAGTCGCTCCCACCACTCAATAAAAGGTTTCGTTCTTTGGCAATTGCAATAATTTGTTTTAATATGGAAGGAGTATGGCTCGGATGCCAGGCTTCCAGACCGTCGAAGGGGAGTGTCAGCAGCTGCGGCATTTTTTTCAACAGCCACCGACCGAGACCGGGATGTGCAATAAATGCTAATCCGCCCGCCGCGTGTATCCCTTCAATCACTTTTCCTGCCGGGGGAAGCTGTTTGGGTACATAGGCGGGGCATCCCCGGTTGAGATAACGATCAAATGCCTGCTGCACTGTCCTGCTTTTTCCCGTTTTATATAAAGTAACAGCTACATGCATACGACCTATACTGACGGTGTTATCTTCTTCCCAGCTTGTGGGGGTTTCTGCAAGGACACCTACAGCACGCAAACGTTTACAGATAGTTTGTATTCTGTTGCGGCGCATCTCCACAAGTTCATCGAGTAGGGAAGTTAATGCGTTTTCTTTGACATTTATGCCCAAGCCGACAATATGTATCTCCCGTCCATCAAAACCGGCACTGATTTCTGTTCCCGTGAGAAAACCTAATCCCGCCGCATCGGCTGCTTCCTGTGCTTCGTGTACACCCTTCACCGTGTCGTGATCTGTCAGTGCAATTGCAGCGGCACCTGAACTCACTGCACGGGCAACCAGTTCTGTGGGTGTTTCAGTGCCGTCTGAACAGCTTGAATGCAGATGCAGATCAACCCATGCTGTCATGGTGTATCCGGATCGGGTGTGTCAGGCTCCTCTTTGTTTACACTGTTTGCCAGCTTATTCAGCAGACCATTTACAAAGCGGGGTGATTCCGGATTGGCAAAGCTGTTCGCGAGTTGTACTGCCTCGGAAATAATTACGTTGTTGGGTACCTCGCTGCAATGGAGCATTTCGTAGAGGGCAAGGCGCATAAGCACCCACTCGATGCGTCCGACGCGCTCCGGTTTCCAGTTGTCCAGCTGTCTCGTTATATAGGCGTTCAGATCGCTGTGCGATTCACAAACTCCCGTAATCAATGTTTCCGCATACGTTTTTGCTTTAACGGGATCTGCTTTTTGTGCAAACGCGCGTTTGATGACCGGTATTTCTTCTGTTGTGCAGGCGTCATCTGTCAGTGCTGCAGGGTGCATCTTCCAGAATTCGCCCAGCGCATGTTCCCAGGGCGTATTTATAAATTCAAGGCTGAACAGAAATTGGAAAGCGAGTTGTCGTCCCAGGGAACGTTCGGTATAGCGTGCCACGTTATAGTTGCTCCAGCAGGTTTGTCATTTCAAGTGCGCCCATAGCGGCATCGGAACCTTTATTGCCCGATTTTGTTCCCGCCCGTTCTATAGCCTGTTCGATACTGTCAGTGGTTAGGATTCCAAATAGGATCGGTACGCCGGTGTCCAGCATGACATGTCCCACGCCTTTGGCGGCTTCTGCAGCCACATAATCAAAGTGGGGGGTAGCGCCGCGAATAATACAACCGAGTGCCAGTATGGCATTATAGTTGCCGGATTGTGCCATATGTTTGGCTACGAGCGGCACTTCAAATGCGCCCGGTGCCCATGCGACGGTAATATCGTCGTCATTCACACCGTGGCGTTTTAATGCATCTTCTGCACCGCCTAATAGTTTTGAGGTGATGAACTCATTGAACCGGGAAACTACAATACCGATTCGTTTTCCTTCCCCTGCGAAATTCCCTTGTAAAACTGTTGTCATGATACGGGTCTCCTGTTGTTATTTTAGCGAATGTTATATAAAGGTGGACTTATTCTGTATTTTTAGGGGGTTACGATAATAGATGCCCCATTTTTTCTTTTTTCGTTTTCAGGTATTTTCGATTCGTATCACAAATAGGGGTTTCGATGGGTATACGTTCCGACACGGTTAAGCCGTAGCCTTCCATGCCGGCACGTTTTATTGGATTGTTGGTGATCAGCCGCATATTGGTAACGCCCAGATCACTCAGTATTTGTGCGCCAATACCGTATTCACGGGGATCAGCGTCAAAGCCCAGATGCAGATTGGCCTCTACGGTGTCCATACCCTGTTCTTGAAGTTCGTACGCTTTGAGCTTATTGATCAGCCCGATGCCGCGCCCTTCCTGCCGCATGTACACCAGTACACCGCATCCTTCCTTATCAATCATGCGCAACGCCGTATGCAGTTGGTTGCCGCAATCGCAGCGCAGCGA
>JAGLCZ010000679.1 GCA_023145975.1 Candidatus Hydrogenedentota bacterium
TGTTTGCTCATGGCATTTTACTCCGTGCGAATGCAGTATTTTCTGTGTTAAAGCCCTTTTAAGTAGTCAAGAGGAATACGGGTAATGCGGGTAAGGGATAGACCCGACATGAGTTTCGTATCACCGGCACAGTAGCCTAATAACAAATGGGTATCTGTGAACATCATGGCAGTGTAGCAATACCAGCCGGCAGGGTTATCCTCCACCGTACAGCCTGTAGACCATGTTTCCCCATTATCTTTTGACAGAGCCAGCGTGAGAGGCGTGCGCTTTCCCTTCAGTGCTTCCGGTATACCGCTGTGATCATTCCAGAGCAGCAGCAGCGTATTGGTTCCCGGTATCATCTCAAATGATGCGGGAGATACAGGTGTTTTTAAGGTAGTGGCAGTTGCTTCACTCCAGGTTTCACCGTCATCCACGGAAAAGGAGCGGTACAGCACCCCGCTGTCATTACGCAGCAGCATAAGCAGTTTGCCGTCCGGCAGCTGCACGATGCCCGGTTCCTGGAAACCCGTACGAAACGAAGGGGGCGCATCCAGCATTGTTTTTGATGCACGCCATGTACCTCCTGAATCATCGGAAAGATAGCACACGACCCGACCGCGTGATGAAAAGGGATCGCCCTTGAGTGCGTGTAATGAGGCAGGAATTATCAAGCGTCCCTTTTTCGTCTGAACAACGCGATCGTTGTTGACCACATAATAGCCGATGGGCTTAGGGATACATAGCACGGGTGCGGACCAGGTTGCTGCTTCATCCCGGGACAGGCGCATTAGCGGACGGCAATCATCCTCTGCGTTTTTTCGTAAATAAAACAAGGCTATAGTGTCATCATGAAGGCGAAGCAGCGACACAGACATGACATTCATGTCTCCTTCATTAGCGACCACCATTTGATCTTCTTTGCTCCAGGTGCATCCACCGTCATCGGAATAACGGGACGCTAAAAATGCTGCTGCGTGATCTCCTGAACCCCCGGTGAAACGTGTGTATACAAATAGTATACGTCCGTTGTGCAGTTGGATAAAATCCCCTTCTGAATTTCTCGGGTTATCCGGAGAAGGAGGCAGATCAAGCACAACTTCAATGTTATTGGCAGGGATCGGGAGTGCGTCCGCGACAGCCGCTGTATTAATAATACCTGCCAGTGCAATCAAAAAGAATGAACTCATAAAACCTCCATCTGTTGTAAATTTATCAAAAGGTCTGCCATCAAAAAAGGTTTTTCCAGTACAGGTCGCCCGGAATTTTCCAAAAATAGACGGGTCTGATATTTCATCGTATCCCCGGTAATAAAAAGAGTGCGTTTTTCCAATTTCGGAAACTTTTCTTTAATGTGTTCGTACACCGCTGCACCACTTACCGAACCGGAAAGATGAAAATCTACAATTGCGGCATCATAAGTATTGCCGCTCAATTTCTCTAACGCTTCCACTCCTGAAGCCACTGCATCCACAAGGTAGCCATGCATGTACAGTCCGGTTTTCATCAAATTGAGCAAATCTGCTTCATCATCTACAATCAGAAGTCTACGTGCCGCCAAAGATTCCGGCGTTTTTTTCTTCGTGACGGGAAGATCGGTATCTGTTAATTTCAGTACAGGCAGCTGCAGCACAAAACACGCACCGGCGGGTTCGCCGCGGACAGCCTTAGAGATAGTCAAACTACCCCCGTAATCATTGGCAACGGCACGTGCCAGACTCAGCCCCAGTCCCACAGCGCCGGAATCGCGACGGGTCGTAACAAAAGGTTCAAAAATTTCCTCTTCCATTTCAGAGGAAATACCCGGACCATCATCAACAATACGCAGTTGTACCGTATTCCTCTTGATTTTTAACGAGCAAAGAACGCGGGATTCAGCAAAATATAAGGCATTATCCAATAGACTGAAAATCATCTGGGCTAACTGTTCGGGGATGCACTCAATGGGGACGGGTTTCTCTGTAAGGTTCCATGTTATGATGCGCTTTTGCGTAGGGGTCAACAGAGGACGCACCGACTCGCGTACCAGTAATGAAATATCCAGTGTCCGCCATTCATGGGGCATGCTTTTGCCGAAAGTAAGCAGTTTCTCAACAATATCTTTGCAGCGTGCGGCATTACGTAAGATATGTTCCCCTGCATCAACTGCCTGTTTCGGCGGCATACCTTTTGCCAGCATCTCGGAAAAGCCAAGGACGACACTCAATGGATTACGAAGTTGATGCGCCACGGTTACCGCTATTTGCGACATCAACGAAGAGCGCTGCTGTACGATAATCTCCGACTCCAGCTGCTTCTGAATCCGTCTGCGTAAGGTCATGTCATACACGCAGGATATGACCTGTGTAATACGCCCGCTTTTTTCGGAAACAGGGATGAGTATCAGCATATACCAGCGCGTCTCTTCCGCATCGGAATAACAAAACTCCCCCATGTGGAATTGACCCGTTGTGAAAACATCACGACAGGGGCAGGGGCGTTGCTCCCCATAAGCATGGCGATACAGAAAGCAGCATAAAGGCTCTTGTTCCGTATATTCGTCTTGTACAATCGTTTTAACGGCATCCGAACTATAAGTAACTTTCCCTTTCTCGCGAAACATCTGTACTGGAAAAGGAAGTGTCGTCAGTAAATCATTTGCCACGTTTCCCGGGGACCCGGTGACAACATTGCTGGTCATGACCTCTGTTTCCATACACAATGCTACACCGGATCGGGCACCCGTACTATCGAAAAGGGGCTGTGCCGTAAAACGGGCATTCATCTTCTTCTCTCCATTCTGGAGCACCCCCGCAAAAGGCCTGGGTCTTTTACCTGCCGTTTTATGTCGTAACGCCGATCGCATGCGCGTTACTGTTTTGCTGTCACAAAAAATAAGCATGTCCCGTCCCACAAGCGACCCGGGAGTAACACCCAAACTACGTGCAAGTGACTGGTTTGCCGCTTCGATAAAACCCTGCGTATTCAACAATGCCAGGGGGGAAACAACCGCTTCCATGATCATGCTGGTTTTACGGCGTTCTGCAGTTTCCTGTTCCTGACAATGTTGTACGCAATGCGCTGCCAGATGGGCATTATGCGTATCTGATGCCTGCGTAATTTTCTTATAAATATTTCTTTCCGAAACCCCTTCGACTTCCTCCAGGCAGTAGTCAATTAATTCATCACGGCACAGGGCAAACAACCGGTAGGCATCGTTATTTCCCGACTCTGAATCTTTGAAAAATACGGCTGTTTCGGTAATCCACTCCCCCATACGACACAGCGTACCCCGGTAACAGGCGGCTTGATTGCTTAACCATCGGTGGATGAGGGGACGTATCTCTTTTTGACGTTTCTCTTTTGATTTCAACAACAGGCGGTCTGTAAGCAGATCAAGCCGTTGTTCTACAAAATCAGCAAGCCGATTTCCGGGAGTGTTTTTTGGCATCAGAACTTCTTTCAAAAATAATCACTGCATCCTTGAGAACCAGGAGGCAATGCTAAAAAACAGGGCACTTCTTTTCTCAGAATTATTCTTACACAGTACGTCATATGATTACAAGACGCGCGGGTCGCCCGTTATGGCGACAAAAAATATACATAGAGCCTGTGTAAAATTCCTTTTTTCAATACAAGTTTAATCCGAAGACGCTTTCTGTGAAAATTATATCCTCATTTTTCTCAAAAATACCAAAAGAAGTGTCCCATAATTGATAGTATATCCTATTTGTATAACAAATGATTTCTTCTGTCGTCATTCCGGTTTTGGCGCGAATTCTTGAGCGGCAAAGACCGGAATCCATAATACTATAGTCACGCTTTCTTTGACTTCATAGATTCCGGTATTTTCCTCTCCTCGTACCTCGTCGAGGAAAAACCGGAATGACACGGGTTGCATGTTTTATTGCATAATTCTTAAAACCACATTTTGATGCAGGCTCTACCTATACGGAAAGAGCTTCTCTGATCACAGATAGAAGAAAATATCAGTTGCCTATATGCCGGGTTCATGGTAGAATAAACCAAGGTTAAAAGTCGATACTCACAAACTCTGGAAGGAGGACTATTATGACCCCCCCCGCTATATCGAGAAGAAAATTTCTGGCAGCCAGTGGTGCAGCCCTTACAGCAGGTATGACACTGAACCGCGCTGCTTTCGGTGCTAATGAACGTTTGTCCATTGGCGTCATTGGCACAGGGAACCGTGCCGGCGCACTCATGGCAGACCTTGCCAAGCTGCGTGACAGTCATAATCTGGCGGTTACCGCTGTATGTGATGTTTGGCGGATTAATCGGGAAAATGCGGCACACCGCGTCGAACGCTGGTTTAATAAAGCCCCCTTCAGCACCTCTCGATTTCAGGATATCCTGGCGCGGGAAGATATTGATGCTGTGGTCATCGCCACCCCGGATTTCGCGCATACGCCCATTATGCTCGAAGCACTCAAAGCGGGCAAGGACGTCTATGTGGAAAAACCGATGGCACTGGATATAGACAATGCCAACCTGGCAGTTGATCTTGCCCGACAGTATGACCGGGTAGTGCAGGTGGGTACCCAGCGACGCAGCGAAGGACGATGGAAAGCAGCACACAAGTTTTTGTCGGGCGGTGATCTGGGTCATGTTAGTCGTATTTCTGCATCCAACGCTTTCAACCATCCCCGCTGGGCACGGGATTATGCAGACTGCAAACAAAAAGATGTCGATTGGGAAGCCTATCTATTTAATCGGCCCATGGTAGATTTTGATCCCAAACTGCTGCGCCGCTGGCATTTGTACAAGATGTGTACCAATGGAATTTCAGGGTTGTGGATGGTACATCTCATTGATGCCGCTACCATCATTACCGGTGCATCTTATCCAAACAGTGCCGTCGCCCATGGCGGACTGTATGTGTGGAAGGATGGACGCGAACATAACGACGTGTTTCATGCCCTCATCGATTTTCCAGAGGGATTTCTTTTCGATTGGTCTATGAACCTCACCAACGCAGCCGGCAGCCATTATAATATTCACGGGCGCTATGGCACTATGGATTTGAATGCCCTTACCTACAGCGGGGCAGGCGGCGAAGAAGGTAAGGAAATCAAAGCGGGTAAACTTACACCGGAACCCGACCAGAATCATATGGCGAATTGGATTGACTGTATCCGCAGCCGGCAGCGGCCCAATGCGGACATCGAATATGGTCACCAACATGCGGTGGCTACTATTATGACCGCCAAAGCACTTCATACCGGACAGCGCCAACGGTATGATCAGGAAAAACGCAGCATCTACGCAGGCTGAAAAACATGCTGTTACATACGGTGTCGAAAAGGAATACATGCGTTTCATAAATCAATTTCAAAAATACGGCGTACTGGCAGGCATATTACTGCTATGTATAACATCGGTAACGGCGCAGGACAATCAGTCTACAACCGAATATCATGTTGTACTGGAACTCAAGCCGGGCGATTTAACGGAAGGGGTACAGGATGGATGGCGTGTTGCTGTCGGCACTGCGCTTCCCGATTCGGAGATCGTCGATTCCTCCCTCTGGCAGGTGGAAGAAGAAGTACCCGGGATTTCTTTGACGCCGCAAGATCAAATCATCTCGTTATGGTCCCCCGTTTTATCCCTGGACAATTCCTGTGCGGCTCTTTCCGGTGTTATTCTGGGGACGGGTGCCAATAAGGTCGAAGTACAACTCCATTGGCTTTCCAGGGGGGCTGTTGTAGACACTACCGTACTAAATGAACCTGCGATCAGTAATGAAATAAAACGCCGTTTTAACCTTGCCGAATCGAAACGCCCTCCCAACGCGGATGCCGCACAACTTTTATTACGGGTGCATCCCGAAAATACAAACACTTCATTCTGCTGTACAACAGCAAATCTGACAGGCACCTTTTCTTTTGTCCAAAGTGCTGCTCTTTTTTGCAATAAAATAGGATACGATCAGATAGGTCCGAAAATGTTTACTGTACGTGCCAACTTTATGGCACAGCAGGCGCGGTTTGCTATCCATGACGCATTGAAAAAATGTGTGTTTCGAGGGGAACTTTCTGCGGCAAAACGCATACAGGGGATTGCCGGTGCCGAATGGGAAGGCTATTATTACAAAGGAGATTTTTCCTACTTCGAAGAAGAAGGAGAATATACACTTCTTGTGGAACTGGATTCCTGTGAACCGATACATAAGCCCATTCGCATCGCTTTTAATCTGCTTTGGGAAGCGGCTTTTGCACCGGCTCTCGCGCCTTTCAAGCAGTTACGAATCTCCCCTGAAAATAAAACAGATCAGCTGCAGTTGTGGGATCCGAATTTTATGGGCGAAGC
>JAGLCZ010000068.1 GCA_023145975.1 Candidatus Hydrogenedentota bacterium
GATTATTGGAAAACTTTTATCGATAGCTATTATTGCAATACACGCTATAACGATCAGGTTTTCTTGTTACAGCATCAGGAAGCACATGAGATGGAATGTAACGCGCATAACCACTGCTATACGAAAGAAGATGTAGCAGAATCCATGATTATGTTGGAAGAATATACGAAATATATCCAGCCGAAAGCTACGTTTATGTCTTTGTCGGAAGCCATACGCGCCTATCGTGTGCACAATAAGAAAACGGCTTCTTCGTACATGCTTTGGGAAGATACTAAAACAGCAGTGCTAAATCCCGATTACAGTTGGAATGTGTGCGCGGGACCTTGGCCAAAAACTTTTCTCCATTATGACTGCGGTGCACAGATGATGTTCGTCGAAGGACAGGTACAGCCTGTTTGCATTCGTAATTATTCCCGTGATTGGAATGGGAAGGCGTATTATGCAGAAAGCCACATTCCTACGCCTAAGCTGATACACGATACCCGATATCACTGGGAACGCGAAATCGAAATAGTCGTGAATACGCCCCGGGCCATTCCTTACGGATTGACGTTGTGGGGTGATTATTCTCTCTATCAAATAGGCGAAGCCCCCGGTCTTATTGAAGGAAAAATTCTGCCGCGGGAATTACTATACCTACGTTATAATTTACAACCTGGTGAAAATCGGCTTCGAATTAAACTTCAAGGAAAATAAATACTTTTTATTGAAAATAGAGTCGCTCAAGTATTTCTATTAAACCTACCAGTTTACTTGATATTATTCTATGGTATTTTGTACTATAGTGGGCAAGTAAGTGGAGATTATATATATGTCTGTGTCGCAATCTGACATCTGGAAAAAAAGAGCCCTGTATGCATCCTTGTTTCTAATTATCGTTGCCGGGGTGGGATTTGGAATTGGTAGTTACACTTTTGTGTATGCCAGGGGCTTTTCGTATATGACAGATGCACCAGAGGCCTGCGCCAACTGTCATGTTATGCAGGAGTATATGGATGCATGGACGAAATCCAGCCACCATCATGTCGCAGTATGTAATGATTGTCATACGCCTCATACTTTTTTGGGAAAATATTGGGTTAAATCCATGAATGGTTTCCATCATTCACTTGCATTTACTACGGGGAACTTTCCTGACCAAATACAGATAAAGCCGGGAAACCGTACCGTTGCAGAAAATTCGTGCCGCCATTGTCATGCCGATATGGTGGAGCAAATAGATTCTTTTGGTCATGGAGCGCAGGCCCTCGACTGTATACGGTGTCATGAATCCGTTGGACACTTAAGATAAGTCACAGGCAGCATAGTTATCTACGAATATTGGGAGTGTATTATGAATGACGCAGACAGCGTAAAAAAGACGGCTTTTGTTTCGTTGCGTGTTTTTGTTGTCCTTATGGTGATTACCGGGTTGGTGGCAGGGGCGATGGCCTTTGGTGTCACTGGATTATTGGTTACTGTTTTTCAGCGACAGCAGGAAGCGCGAAATCCCTTTATGCGTGTAGTGGAAATTACTGATGACACTGTGGATTCTGTCGTGTGGGGCATGAATTTCCCCATGCAATACGATCAATATAAGCGTACAGTGGACATGGTGCGCACTCGCTATGGCGGCAGTGAAGCGATTCCTCATACACCGAGCAGTTCCGATCCTCGATCAGAAACAGCCCGTAGTAAAATTGAGATGAATCCCCGACTTAAGCGTATGTGGGCGGGATATGCCTTTTCGATTGATTATCGGGAAGCACGGGGACACGCCTATATGCTGGAAGACCAAAGTCTGACAGAGCGTCACAAGGTGCAGCAGTATGGTAACTGCATCAATTGCCATGGTTCTATGTACACCGTATATAAAGAACTGGGCGATGGCGATATTCAAGCGGGCTTCGAAAAAGTAAACCCCATGACCTATCAGGAAATCCAGAAGCTGGTGGATCATCCTGTAGGATGTATTGACTGTCATGATCCGGAAACCATGCAGTTGCGCGTTACACGTCCTGCTTTTATTCAGGGAATCCGAGATGCGAAAGCAGCAGAGGGTATTGAAGACTATGATGTGAATACAATGGCTACCCGTCAGGAAATGCGTACTTTCGTATGTGGTCAATGTCATGTGGAATACTATTTTTCCAAAGATGAGAGTCGCCGTCTTACCTTTCCGTGGCATAAGGGATTTCGGGGGGATCAGATACTTGCCTATTATGAAGAAATTGGTTTTAAGGATTGGGTACACAAAGAGACAGGCACAAAAATGTTGAAAGCCCAGCATCCGGAATTTGAAATGTGGAACGAAGGTCCTCATGGGCGTGCAGGAGTTACGTGTGCTGATTGTCACATGCCGTATATGCGCAATGGCGCACTCAAGATTAGCGATCATCATGTGCAAAGCCCACTCTTGAATATTAATAATGCCTGTCAAACTTGCCATAAAGTTCCTGAAGAGGAACTATTGGCGAGAGTGGATCGTATCCAGGGGCGAACGGCTGAGATGCAGGATTTGGCGTTGGAGGGGATTGTGGAACTGATAGATGCTATCGTTGCAGCGCAAGCGTCTGAGTTGCCTGTAGAACAAATCGAAAAAGCACAGCAGTGTCAACGGTCAGCTACTTTCTTATTTGATCTGGTTGAGGCAGAAAATTCAACGGGGTTCCACGCGCCCCAGGAAGCTGCACGCTTGTTGTTCAAGTCCATGGACTATTTGCGTAAGGGACAGAAGGCACTGGATGGAACAAGTGTCGAGGAAGAACAGAATCCAGTGGAAGTACCTGCTATGGAGACTCCCAATTCCGTTTAGGTTGTTAACTGAATAACTGTAACGCCGCTCTGTTGTATGTCTAAGTGCAACAGCAGCGGCGTTTTCTTTTATCCCAGGGGAGGGTTGCAAGGTATAATATATACTTGGTATTTTTTTTGTGCGACTGGAGATAAACAATAGAATAGGTTATACAATGAATAAAAAGGTTCTGAGAAAACAATATCTGGAAAAACGGCGTGCTATGCCTTTGGAGGCATGGGAACAGGCGAGTGCAGTCATTTGTACTCACGTCGAAGAAAGCAGTATATACCGTGATTCTGAGATGTTGTTGACCTATGTCGCGGCAAAAGATAATGAGGTGGATACCGCTGCGATTATAGACGATGCTTTACGAAGAAGACATACTGTTATTGTTCCTGTGGTGATTAGTGGTAAAAAGGAATTGCAGTGGAGCAAGATACAAAGCCGTAGTGAGCTTACCCGTAGTCCCCTGGGGTTATGGGAACCCGCCCCGTCGCGGACGCATTTCGTTTCTATTGCCGAGAATGCGCTTTGTCTGGTTCCGGGGATTGCATTTACCCGTACTGGGGAACGCCTTGGCTATGGGGGCGGTTATTATGACCGTTTTCTGGCAGGGTTCACAGGTATTTCAATGGGTTTGGCCTTTGAACTTCAATTGGCCGCAACCTTGCCTCAGACTACCTATGATCAACAGGTCCACCATGTGATTACCGAAGAGAAAGGATATGCGGAAACCCCACTGTATTGATAAAATCTCTTCTTTCTTTTTGCTTCTCCGTGTTATACTGTGTGTAATACACGGCTTAATAAATTTATAACAGGAATAGTACGGTATTTTATGAAAAACGGGATTACTGAGACAATGGCTCCTTCTTCAAGGTCAGAATTGACTGCCTGGGAGCGTATTGAACTCGCACGTCATTTGAAACGCCCCCAGATGCTCTTTTACGTATCACACCTGTTTGACGATTTTATCGAATTGCATGGTGACCGTTTTTCAGGGGATGATCCTGCAATGGTTTGTGGAATTGCACGATTTGAGGGAGAAACCGTTTTTGTCGTGGGACAGCAAAAGGGAGTCTCAACAGACGACAAGGTGCGGCATAATTTTGGTATGGCGCATCCCGAAGGATACCGTAAGGCACTACGTATCTTTCGTATGGCTGCCCGTCTGGGATATCCGGTTATCAGTTTTGTGGATACGCCGGCAGCTTATCCCGGCATTGAAGCGGAAGCACGTGGACAGGGCATGGCGATTGCAAACAATCTATTGGAATTGGCATCTTTAGATATACCGATATTTGCCGTGATACTGGGCGAGGGGGGCAGTGGCGGTGCGTTGGGTATTGCTGTGGCAGATTATGTTGCTATGTTTGAATACGCTGTCTATATGATTTGTCCACCGGAACGGTGTGCAGAAATCCTTTGGCGGGACATGGAAGAAAAAAAGAAGGCCGCCGAAGCATTACGCATTACCGCCTCTGATTTGCTGGCACTTGGGATTATAGATAAGGTGTTGCCAGAGCCTGAAGGGGGAGCGCATGAGGCGCCTGAAGCAGCTGTAAAACCTTTGGAAAAGGAGATTCGAGAGTTCTTGGCGCAAAGTAAAAAAGGCGTGTGGAGTCTCGAACGACGGCGGGCGCGTATCCGGAATACAGGGCAATGGCATGACAGAAAGTAGTATACCGTCAGTTAAAGAAGAAGATGGGGGTATTTTATTACGTATTCGTGTGCAGCCACGCGCATCACGTGCCGGGGTGCGGATAGCCGAAGACGGTACCTATCGAGTGGCGGTGACGGCTCCTCCTGTCGATGATGCCGCCAACTTAGCGGTTTGCGCGTATCTATCGAAAACTTTAGGCGTGGCAAAACGTAAAGTTACGATTGCTGCTGGAGAACATTCACGTCTGAAGACGGTACGGGTTGCAGGTATGGGTATGACTGAAATATTAGATAAACTACGGGATTGTATTAACAGGTAGTAAGAGTATGGAATCTGCTACAACAGGAAGGATAGATGCATTGGAACTGAAAAAACAAATTGACGCAGCAGTTGCTGCAATAAAAGAAATAAATCCTGCAACACCTGAGGTGGGTATTGTATTGGGAACCGGGCTTGGAATGCTGGCTGACAGTATAGAATCTTCCGTTGAGATTCCGTATGAATCGATACCGCACTTTCCGACAAGCACGGTAGTGGGGCATGCTGGTTCCCTGATCCTGGGAACCCTTGCCGGACGATCTGTAGTTGCTCTTTCAGGAAGGTTTCATTGCTATGAGGGCTACTCTCTTGCAGAAGTGACCTTTCCAATTCGTGTGGCACAGGCACTGGGGATCCATACACTTATTGTATCCAATGCGGCAGGCGGGTTGAATCCGCAGTTTGCAGCAGGCGATTTGATGTTGATTACAGACCATATCAATATGATGGGCGATAACCCACTGATTGGACCGAATGATGATGCCCTGGGACCGCGTTTCCCGGATATGTCTGAACCCTATTCAAAAGGATTACTCACACTTGCGGAAACTATTTCCCTAGAATTAGGTATTAAACTACAACGGGGAGTTTACCTGGCCTGTACAGGACCATGCTTGGAAACCCGTGCAGAGTATCGTTTTATGCGGACTATTGGTGCAGATGCTGTCGGTATGAGTACTGTTCCTGAAGTGATCGTTGCGGTACATGCAGGACTTCGAACTCTTGGTTTTTCGGCTATTACTGATGAATGTTTTCCTGATGCGTTGAAAGCAGCGGATATAGATAAGATTATTGCCGTTGCAAATGCTGCGGAGCCGAAATTAACACGGATTGTTGTAGAGTGTATTGCTAGATTACCAAAGAGATGATTAGTATTATTATTTTTTAAATTACGAAAATGGAGATTTTTAGGCTTCGATTCGTGTATAGTAATAAATTGCACTTGTGGTGGTGTTATGCCATAGGTGTTTGAATTCAGGGGCTTGAACAGTGGAAAGGTGGTATAGGAATGACAGTAAAAATAGTGCGGGCGTGTTTTATACTGGCATGTTCGGTCATGGGAGTTACATGGGCACGTTTTATTATGGAGAACGTGGAAGAGTTGCAAGGATACCAATTTGAATCCCCTTTAAAATGGTTGCTTCTTGGTGGGTTCGTGGGTGCTGCCCTTGCCGGGATAGTACTTTTTTTATTGCACTTTATTACCCAGGAGTTATATGAGCGGCTTGCTCCTTCTGTAGCTGCTATCGTAGTTGCAGTGGTTGCAGGATATTTAAGTTCTGTTTATCTTTTGTTTTGGTTTCCCGATCTTGATGGTACTACCCAAATATTTGTTTCAGTTTCTGTGGTACTCCTTACCGGCTACATGGGCATACACTTGGCACTTACCCGTGCATCAAACTGGGATGCACTTATTTCCGCAGTACGCCATCCGGGACGTCTTGGTGGTACGGGCTTTTTAAAAGTTGTAGATACCAGTGTTTTGATTGATGGTCGTATTGCTGATATATGCAGTTGCGGATTTATGGAAGGCACCTTGTTAATTCCGCGTTTCGTTCTGAAAGAGCTCCAAAATATTGCTGATTCGGCTGATATTGTGCGTCGTGCCAAGGGACGGCGTGGGCTTGATATACTTAGAGAACTCCAAGATGAAAAAACACCGATTACGGTAAGTATTATTGAGGATGATCCAGAATCGGTTCGGGAAGTTGACGGGAAGCTGGTGGTGCTTGCGAAACAGTACAATGCCAAAATACTGACAACAGATTTCAATCTAAATAAGGTTGCTCAGATTGATGGGGTTGTCGTTTTGAACATTAATGATCTTGCAAATGGGCTGAAGCCTGCAGTATTGCCTGATGAGCTTATGGAAGTGAAGTTGATGAAGGAAGGTAAAGAGCCTTCGCAGGCGGTGGGCTATCTTGATGATGGCACTATGGTTGTTGTGGACAACGGACGTAGTCACCTTGGGAAAAATGCAGTTGTACTCGTTACGAGTGTGCTGCAGACCTCTGCCGGACGTATGATCTTCACCCGGTTTAACAATCTTGCCACGTGATTACGCAGTTGATTATTCCGGCGGCTGGACTTGGGCGACGGCTTGGATTACAGCTTCCCAAGGCATTGGCAATGCTTGGCAATCAAAGTTTGGTGGCAAGGACATTGAATTGTTTACTTCCAGTGGAGTTTACCGAACCTTCCATTGTTATTTTTCCAAAAGGATATGAGGAGGCGTTCAGGGAGGCACTAAGTGAAGTGCCTGTGGCTATCCAGTATATTGAGGGGGGACTGGAGCGGCGTGACTCGGTTAAACGGGGACTTGATGGATTAAATCCGGATACGGACATCGTTGTCATTCATGACGCAGCACGTCCCTTCCCGCCGTTACGTGCCGTGTGTACTGCCATAGATGCGACCCGCCAGTATGGTGCTGCAACATTAGCCACGCCTGTTACTGATACTATATTGACGGACAATGGTACAGGATGTTTGGGTATGACTCCCGATCGTTCATTACTTTGGTCTTGTCAGACACCACAGGTATTTCAAGTGGATTTGATTCGCCAAGCTTATGGTGATGAAAGAAATACAGGTATTTCCTGTACGGATGATGCCACTTTGGTACAGCGTATTGGAAGTCCTGTAAAATTGGTGGATGGCGGAGTAATGAATTTTAAAGTAACCACGAAGCTGGAACTCGCATTTGCGAATTATTTACTGGAGCAAGGTTTGGTATGATACGCGTTGGCATAGGATACGATATACATCGACTTGGTAATAAGGGACCTCTTGTTTTGGGAGGAGTAAAAATTCCGCATGATAAAGGCTTATTAGCTCATTCTGATGGTGACGTATTATGCCATGCCGTGTGCGATGCTTTGTTGGGTGCTGCAGGTTTACCGAATATTGGCGAATTATTCCCGGATACAGATCCCGCCTACAAAGATAGCAATAGTATGGAATTGTTGGGCGTTGTAGTTTCCCGATTATCTGATGCAGGGTATGCACCCGTACAATTGGACGCTAATATTATTGCGCAAAAACCCAAACTACAACCTTACCAGGCTGAGATGTGTAAAAATTTAGCATTATGTTTACAGGTAGAGCCAGGTTGTATTTCTGTCAAACCACGAACCAATGAAGGCGTTGGACCAGAGGGGCGGGAAGAGGCCGTCAGTGTCCAGGCAGTTGTATTGATTCAGAAAATAATCTAAGAACTAAAGAATAAGCTGTT
>JAGLCZ010000680.1 GCA_023145975.1 Candidatus Hydrogenedentota bacterium
GTTTTCGGTTGCCCATTGGACTGAAGACACTATACAAATCAATGCAAAACCACAATCGGGCGGACACATAGGTCCGCCCCTACGAATCCCCCCCTCTCGTTATTGTGAACAATAGTGAATATGGACAGTCCCCATAACATTTGATTTACAGGGCAATATCAGTATGTTTTTGGGCTCGTTATCGGCGGCTTTTGTTGTCCAACTCGAGGGAGCGCTACGGATATCTTCTCTTTTTTCATTGGATCTGTATTTTAAATTTAAATCTGCCTCTACTTGTTTTTTATATGTGAATTCGGTAATCTTATCAGGTATAGTATGAGGAGTATATCTATACAGGCTGTATACACCTAAAAAATAAAGGAAGTATTTGATGAACATGGCAACTCTAATGACCCCTTTTGAGAAGGTGTCTTCGGATTATTATGGCTATGCAAAAGAAACCGCAGCTGCCGGTCGTAAGGTGGCGGGATACATGTGTTCCTATGCGCCTCAGGAATTGCTGCATGCAGCAGGTTACCTGCCTATACGCATACTGGGACGCGAAGGGGACACCCACCACGCTGATGAACTGCTGCAGGCGTTTTCGTGCAGTTTTGCCCGGAGTGTCTTGGATAGTGCTTTGGAACAGGAATGGCCTTTTCTTGATCTGGTCATGTTTTCCCATACCTGCGATACCATGCAGAACGTTGCTGATTTATGGCGTGCCCATGCGCCGCACACGGAAGTGCTGATTGCATCTGTTCCCACCCGCACAGACGGGGATGCCGCATTACGTTATTATATGGCGGAACTCAAACGGCTCAAAAAACTAATTGAGCTCAAAACCGGTCCGATTACAAATGAAAAACTGACTGCAAGTCTACAGCTTTTTGATGACCATCGCAATGCTATGCAGGAACTGTACACGCTGCGCACTGCGAAACCGGAACTACTATCCGGGGCGGAAATGATGAATATTTCCGTATCCGCATTCCTTATGGATCGTGCGGAACATCTCGTTCTGATTCGCGAAGTCATTGATGTATTAAAAAGCACTGATACCCATGAACCCACGTCATTACCCCGGATTTTTGTAGCAGGCGGTATGTGTCGTCATGTAGGGTTCATTGAATTGATGGAAAAGTCGGGGTGCGTTGTGGTCGGCGATGATCTGTGTGTAGGATCACGTTCCTTTTCACACGGGGACAACGCCGCTGCCGATCCCATGGAAGCATTGGCGCGTGTGTATCTGGATCGGATTCCCTGTCCGGCTTTCCATCGCACTGCACGCCATCCCGGCGATGCACTGGT
>JAGLCZ010000681.1 GCA_023145975.1 Candidatus Hydrogenedentota bacterium
ATTTTTCCCTCTACAGGAAGGCGTTCAAGTACTTCATCAATCAACCCGTACTTTTGGGCCTCGTGGGCACTCATGAAGAAATCGCGATCACTGTCCCGTCGAATGACGTCAATATCCTGTTTGGTATGTTTCACGAGGATTTCATCGATCATCTCGCCGATCCGAACGATTTCGCGTGCCTGAATATCAATATCCGTTGCCTGCCCGTGTACACCACCCATCAGCTGGTGGAGCAAGAATCGGGCATAGGGCAAAGAAAAACGTTTACCGGGAGTACCTGCAGCAGTAAGTACAGCGGCCATGCTCGCAGCCTGTCCCAAACATATGGTAGTGATATCCGCTCGAATATACTGCATCGTGTCGTAAATGGCAAGTCCCGCAGTAACACTGCCGCCGGGAGAATTGATATAAAGGTTAATATCTTTATCCGGATCTTCTGCTTCAAGAAATAGTAACTGGGCAATGATATAGTTGGCGACATAGTCGTCTATAGGCATCCCCAAAAATATAATACGATCTTCCAACAGACGCGAATAAATATCATAGGCGCGTTCACCGCGACTTGTCTGCTGATAGATGGTTACTGCTTTAGGATCAATAGGAGAGACCCCTGTCGCCCCGCCCCAACACAGTTTATCTACAGAAATAGGTCCTTCAGCAGGATCACGCATCGGCTTTTTCCTTGTCCTCTTCAGCAGTATCCGCTTCCTTATCCTCGGTAACGGGCTTATCCACAATAGACGCCTTCTCAACAACCTTGGCCAGTGCCTTCTTCTCGATAATCTGAAACTCGGTCATACTGCGCATATCATCACTGAGCAGATATTCCTTCATAACGTCAGGGCTCTGCTGATAATTGGTAGACATGCCCTCGGCATATTCTTCAAAATCCTTGTCCGTAACCGTAATATTTTCTTTTTCCGCAAGGGCACGAACAGCATACATGGATTTAGCAGTGAGTAATCCCTGCTCGTCTGCCGCTTTCTGCATCTCTTCGCGATGCTCTTCAATAGCTTCCGCAGGTGCATGCTGTTCTACCATACGCTGTTCCATTGCACTGTATTCCGATTCTATAAAATTCTTCACCTGGCTTTGGGGCAATTCAAAAGTACTGCATTCCACCAGTTTTACGCGTGCCTGCTGCTGCATAAACTCCTTCACCTGATCATCGGCATTTTCGCCAATGCGCTTGCGAACAGCATCACGCATTTCAACCAGCGTTTCATGCCCCACCTTTTTCGCAAATTCGTCATCCAGCTCCGGCAATATACGCCGTTTAATTTCATTGACTTTAATTTCAAATTTCGCCATCTTACCGGCAATCTCTTTGCTGCGGTAGTCTTCCGGGAAAGTTACATCCGCTGTCACGGTCTCCCCTGATTTTGCACCGGTCATCGCAACTTCCATCTCCGGGCTAAACCGCTGACTTCCAAGTATATAAGGGTAGTTTTCCGCGCTGTTCCCTTCGAAATCCTCGCCGTCAACTTTACCTTCAAAATCGATAATGACCTGATCGCCGCTTTCCGCAGCTCCGTCTTCCAACGGTTCGAAACGACCGTAGCGGGTTTGCATGGATTCAATCGTCGCATCTACATCACTGTCCGGAACTTCGTAGAGCGGCCTTTCAATTTCTAAGCCTTCATACGC
>JAGLCZ010000682.1 GCA_023145975.1 Candidatus Hydrogenedentota bacterium
CTCCTGCTGAATAACCCGCAACTGTTCTTGAAGATAATGCTCGCGCTGTCCCCGCTCCACCTGCTCGCGGATATGAGCACGTACTTCCTGTTCAATCTCTGCTAATTCATTTTCGCGGATAAGGATTTCCGAAATACGCTTCAACCGCTTTATTGCATCTATCTGCTCAAGTAACTCCTGTCTTTCCTTGACGGGAATAAACAGAAATGCACAGATCGTATCGGTGAATACCTCCGGGTCACTTATGCTCTGTATACTCATAAAGACTTCCGGGGCAATACGTCCCGTCAAGCGCATATAATCCTCAAACTGTCGCAATACCACGCGCTGAAGCCCCTCAATAGCCTTGCCGGTACAACGCCGCACTTCCACCTTCTGTACTTTGGCGGTGCAGGGAAGTGTCGAAAACTTAAAGGATTTCACGGTTACACGACCCAAGCCCTCAACCACCACCTTAAGCGAATTATCAGGAAGCCGTAATACGTTCACAATCTTTGCTACAGTGCCCACCCGAAACATATCCGCACTTTTCGGTTCTTCCTCATTCGGATCGTGTTGAGCACACAGAAATATCAAATTCCCATCATCCAAAGTATGCTCGACTGCCGCCACGGAACCCGGTCGTCCCACAAAAAGGGGAAGCACCATTTTAGGAAAAACTACCGCATCTTTTAAGGGAAGCAGGGGAAGCGTAAAAACCGACGCCACGGGTATTTTCTTTTTGCGGGGCATAATATCTCCAATAAATTTATACACAAAAAACAGGTGGGGCGGATGATTTCGTCAAGAATTCACATAAACGCGGGTGCCATTAATGAAATACAGTAAAGACGGCTACGCAGCACCGACCCTGTCCACGCTATAACTTCGACAAGCAATTGAAAGAACGCTGTGTCAGCCCTGCGTTCTTTATGCCGATGCGGAATCCGCTTCCTCATCGGCAGCCTTCTTGTTCTTATCACGCTCATATACGACAATCGGTTCTTCCTCCGCAAGAATAACACCCGGAGTTATAATTACTTCGCGTACATCCTTACGGCTGGGAATATCAAACATCAGTTCAAGCATGGCATCTTCAAGGATGGCACGCAAACCACGCGCACCTGTTTCCAGCGTAATTGCCTGCTCTGCAATAGCAACGATGGTCTCCGGTTTGAACTCAAGGCTCACCTTCTCCATCTGAAACAGCTTTTCATACTGTCGGGTCAATGCGTTTTTCGGTTCCAGTAAAATACGCTCCAAATCATCGCTGGACAGATCGTGTAATGTGGCAACTATAGGCAAACGCCCGGAAAATTCGGGGATCATGCCGTATTTAATAAGGTCTTCGGGACGTACAAGCTCAAGAATTTCACCAACACGCTGCCGCTTCTTAGACTTAATATCAGAATTAAATCCAATGGCATTGTTGCCGGTGCGCTTGCGGATAATTTGCTCAAGACCATGAAATGCGCCGCCGCAGATAAACAGGATATTACGGGTATCCACCTGGATACATTCCTGCTGCGGGTGTTTGCGACCGCCTTGAGGCGGTACCGCTGCTACAGTACCTTCGATGATCTTCAGCAACGCCTGCTGAACGCCTTCACCCGATACATCACGGGTAATGGAAGGACTGTCACTCTTACGCGCCGTCTTGTCAATCTCATCAATATAGATGATGCCCGTTTCCGCACGTGCACTATCAAAATCAGCACTCTGAAGTAATTTCAGGATAATATTTTCTACATCATCGCCCACATACCCCGCTTCGGTAAGTGTGGTAGCATCTACAATAGCGAAGGGAACATCCAGCATTTTCGCCAGACTCTCGGCCAATAAGGTCTTGCCGCATCCTGAAGGACCCACAAGAAGCACATTGGTTTTTTGAAGTTCCACGCCGTCAATCTCGGAACCAGTGGCAAGACGCTTATAATGGTTATGTACTGCCACGGAAAGAACACGCTTGGCACGTTCCTGACCCACTACATACTGATCCAGAAAATCCTTGATCTCACGGGGGGGCGGTACATGTAACGACGGACCCGTACGTTTGCGGGCACGATCCTCCGCTACAATTTCGCCGCACAGTTTGACACATTCGTCACAGATATTGACATCGGGTCCGGCAATCAGCTTGGCGACCTCGTTGTGACGTTTACCACAAAACGAGCAGGACGGGATGTTGGAAGATGAATGCTGCTTCGACGCCATAGCTCATCGTCTCCTCTTATATCGGTTCCAGTGCACCTACACAGATAAGCGCACCCACAATCTGTATTTTCTTATTATATACTATTTTGAGGCAGTTCTGTCAATAATTTACCGCG
>JAGLCZ010000683.1 GCA_023145975.1 Candidatus Hydrogenedentota bacterium
GCAGCATTCAACAGTCCGGAGAGGGATGTGCCTGCAGCATCGCTCCCTGCCGTTTCAGCAAGAACACGTAAATCTGCTTCCCGTCCCTGATTACTCATCAACAGCGCCAGCGCATACGGACCGCATAGGCTTTCTCCATATTCCGCTGACACGCTCTCTACAAGCATCTGTGCTTCCACACCTGCTGTCACCGCCGCTTCCAGTTCACCTGCAAGATATTCGATATCTGTGTACCAGGAGGCATTGGGAAAGGCGGTCAATGCCTGCCGATAAACTGCCGCCGCATCACTCAAGTACCCCAGACGATCATAGGCAGCACCAATTCGCAATAATGCCTTCTCTACATTTATCCCTTCCGGCCAGGCGTTTATATAGGCATAATAGGCATCTATACCTATCTCCGGTGCATTTGCGTTTATTAACTCGGTCAGGTAAGCCGTCATATAGGCGGCATATTCCGCCAGACGGTAGTTGTCCGGGTACTGTGCAACAATGTTGGAAAAATTATTGCGCGCCGCAGTAAATTGCGACAAATGAAAACGGGTATATCCGACTGCAAACTCCACGTGTCCCAGCACATTGGGGGATGCTTCCCGTGTTTCCAGCAACAGTGCCGTTTCCGCTCCCGTAAATTCGTCCAATAAATTATAGCATTGCAGTCCTGCTTCTTCATTGTCGTTAAAATCCTGGCGATATGTAACAGACAGGGTCATACGGGATGCCAGTTTAAGAATATTATTCGTGGTTTGGTTCCGAATTACAGCCCGTAACTGCGGAAGAGCGACTTTAAGAGCCTCTTTGCCTAAATCACGGCAGGTCAGCATATAGTAGCCGGGAATAAATATCTGGTAGTCCGACAGAGACATATCCTGCATAGCAACCAAAGCAACATCACGGGCATATTCAAGGTAGAACTGGGCATCCTGTTCCAACCCCGTTGTATGCAGGGTATGACCTGTAATCTGTTGGGTTGCTATTAGCCAGTAAACCGCTTTGTCTGATCGGCATTGTTCATAATTTGGCAGATTATCTGCAAATTGACATAACTCTGCTATATCCACAAGACCACGTTCTGCATCCCAGGCAAGATCGTTCATGGTAGTGTCCAACGAAGCAGAAGCATCTGATTCCGGGAAGCGGTTTACAATATCAAAAAAGGTAAGAGCAGCTTCGGAAATATCCCCTTGCTGCAAATATCCATATCCCTCTTCCAGCAGTATCTGCGCCTTGCGTGGGCCGCCATGAGGATGTTCGGGATGCTCCGGATGCTCCGGATGTTCGGGATGCGCCGGGTGCTCTGGATGCTCCGGGGCTAATTTGGGGGCGTTCTCTACGGTATTGTCCCGCAAAAAGGAAAGCAGCATTGTTTTTCGTTCAGCGGTGTTGTGAGCACGAAGCTCAAGAATACTGTCTACAGACGATAACAACCCAACATATTTTGAATCCCTGGGTAAGAATCGCGCAAGGCGTACTTGTTGTTCCTGTTTCGTAGTATCCTTTTCTGGGTAGGTGGGCTCAAATACTGTGTAGTCCGGTAAAGGAGAAATCAGAGTGCGGGGAAGCGCAGAAGCAGGCGGTAAGGACGGCAGCAGTACATTTTGTAACGAAGAAGGAAAAAGCGCATCTGCCAGATGAAAACGAGAGGGAGTACCTTCCTCATCAACCAGCCTTGCTCTGAAATTCTCTGCGCCTATGGCAGCAGGTAAAAATGTGGAAATAATCACTGCATTAATGAGCAGGGATAAAGTGG
>JAGLCZ010000684.1 GCA_023145975.1 Candidatus Hydrogenedentota bacterium
ATTCTTCGCCGTCGGAGCTTAGCTGCCGTAATGCACGGAGCTGCCCACAAGCGGCATCAATATCACTCCCCCGCTCTTTTCTGACCGTCGCCTTGACACCTTTGGTATTCAAGGCTGTCACAAAAGCTGCTACCCGGTGGGAGGGCGATGGTGAAAACGGCAGTCCCGCAACTTCATTCCAGGGAATTATATTTACCATAGCATCCAGCCCCTGCAAAAATCCCGCGAGCTCAACTGCCTGTTCCGGTGCATCGTTTACTTCGTTCAGCAATATATATTCTATGGTAATCTGACGTCCCCGCTTCCTTTGATACTCACACAAGGCCTTGTGGAGTTTTTTCAGGGGATACCGCTTATTTATAGGGATCAACTGATCGCGCAGTGCGTCCGTTGCAGCATGAAGGGATACACTCAACCGTACCTGCCATAATTCCTCTGCAAATTTCAAAATCCCCTTCACATCACCCACCGTAGAAACTGCAATTTTACGTGCACCAATATGCAGTCCCAGAGGATGCATCAAAATATCTATACTTTTGATAAGGGCATCATAATTTTGAAAAGGCTCGCCCATGCCCATAAACACAATGTTCGGTGTCACATTTTGACTTAAGCCCGCTTCCTGACATAAAAAAAGCGCCTGCTCAACAATTTCGGCGGGCGACAGATTTCGCCGGAATCCCGCCTGCCCCGTCGCGCAAAAACTACAGCCCAATGCACAGCCGACCTGTGTTGAAAGACAACAGGTTACACGGTCACCATGGCGTAATAAAACTGATTCGATGGCATCACCACCTTTCA
The DNA here is from genome assembly GCA_023145975.1 of Candidatus Hydrogenedentota bacterium. Lineage (GTDB taxonomy): Bacteria > Hydrogenedentota > Hydrogenedentia > Hydrogenedentales > CAITNO01 > SLFT01. Next base: position 802 of record JAGLCZ010000684.1, read on the forward strand.
GCGAAAATAACGCCTTGACCGTACCCGATTGTTCGGAATACTGATGGGTCACCTCAGAAAGGGAAGACACAGCAGCCTGCTCATCAATAGAGGCCCGTAACGACTCTGGCAAGTTCGTCATTTCATCCAATTCAAAAATCTTCTTCTGGTGAATCCATTGGAATATCTGTTTGCCGCGCATAGCCGGCAACCCAAGCCTTTCTGCAATTTCATCCGGCAACAGCCCAGTAAGGGCATCTGTAAAAATAGTTGTATGTTTCAATAGGGGTACTTCCTAATCTGTAAAAATATCCACACGCTGAAATCCACGGCGCTCAAGAAGAGTCGCCTTGGTGGAAACCTCAAAAACAATATCCTCAACCGGCGCATTCACATCCACTCGCCGCATGGTAAAACGCATCCAGGCATCCTCACCGGGAAAGGTGGTCTCAATCTGCGTGGGATATCGTATACCTTGCTGTTCATGATATGCAGTCTTGATCGTATGAGAAATAACCGTGCCGTCACAATTAAATAACTGACTTTCCAAAATCACCCACGGTGCGCCCTGCACCAAAAGAATCCGCTTCAACCGCAATTTCGGATCCCGCGCCCAAATTTCAAGGGTAGCCGTTTGCGATGATTCGTCATACGCACTGAGACGAAGCAGCTCTTTCGACAATGATGACCAAAGTTCCGGCGTAAACATTTCACGTACCACATCCGCCGATGTCAACGTATTAAACTCTTCCGCCTCTAAACGAAGGCAATACTCACGACGGGTTGGAAACTCCAGCAGAAAAGAATCCCGGGCATACGTCAACTCAATAATACGCGTCCCATAGCGCCTTCCAATTACATAAAGGCTGTTGGGATAACGAAAATGCAAAACGCTTTCCCGTGAAATCTGCGTTGCCTCCATTTCAGGTATCTTGAGAACCGCAGTTCCCGTGGCACGAAAGGAAGTCATCGCCTTTTCATTTTTCGCCAGCCCGTCAATAATTACAGCTACATCCGGTGCACCCGGCGGCAAAGGCAGGGGTTGAAGTCGATTGCCCAAATGTACACATCCGGAACAAGATAATAGAATTGCAACCCAGGCAATACTATATAAAAAAGATCTATTTCCTAATAAATGAATCATGACACCAGCTACTTTCACCTGCAATTCCATCACGCCCCTTCAGAACCGTTATTCACGGTATTATACTATGCTAAGCGATACATCATACCATGATATCCTAATCCGTCCCTATCAAAATAAACGAAAGCAATAAGAAAGGTGCTATGATGGTTCTGATATAACGCTTGTTTAGTTTTTTTCATGCAGAACCAAAAAAATCAATACCGTTTCAATTTTCGGATTGCGGAAAACTGTAAATACAAATAAGAACCGGAGATAGCACCATGCCTTTTGTCGTATGTGAACCGTGTATTAAATGTAAATATACCGAATGTGTCAGCGTATGTCCAGTCGCCTGTTTTCATGAAGGCGAAAACATGCTGGTCATTGATCCCAATGAATGTATAGACTGCGGTGTCTGCGTGGATGAATGTCCTGCACATGCCATCTACTGCGATGAAGAAGTACCCGACAAATGGAAAGAATTCATTACGATCAACGCCGAATACGCGGTTAAATGGCCGCTCATCGAAGAAAGTATAGAACCCCTCCCCACAGCAGACGAATCCCAGAACGAACAGGGAAAAAGAGACTTTTTTTCCCCGAAACCCGGCAAGAGGGAAAAGTAATAGCCAAAAGGATATAAGATTCCCAAAAGTCGCATTCAACAACAGGGATTATGTTATTGCTCCGCTTTTCTTCCTTTATTTACGCTCAAAAGCTGCCAATACTTCCACATGAGGCGTATGGGGAAACATATCCACGGCACGCAGTTCGGTCAGGTTATAGGCTTCCAGTAAGATAGGCATTTCCTCACGTAAACGTTTCGGGTTGCAGGATACATATAGTAACCGGCTGGGCAAAAGCTGAGCTAAACGCCTGACTGCTTTGGGGTGCATCCCCGAACGAGGAGGATCCACCACCACGGCGCTGCCTTCCGGAAAACCACCGCCTTTCACTTTATCACGCAGAAAATTACGTACCGAATCGGTCAGAAAAAAAACATTGTCCACCTTATTCTCACGGGCGTTATTCCGTCCATCCTCCGTGGCTGACGTTACGTTTTCCACGCTGATAACCTCGCGGGCACAATCGGCACAGGTCAATGCGATCCCCCCTGATCCGCCATATAAATCAAAAAGAACTTCCGGACTGCATTGTGTCGCCCAGGCGCGTATATGCCCATAAAGACGCTCTGCAGCCAGGGGGTTGGTCTGAAAAAAACTCAGGGGAGAAATACGATAGGTCATGGGGAAAGTATCACGCCCATCCCCTTCGATATATTCGTCCGGAGAAGCGGAAACTTTCGAGATATCCTTGTCATCCACAGCAATATGAAGAGTCTCGTGAATTACATCGTGACCATACAGCAGGGTAAGTTTGTCTGCAGTTGCCACTTCCGCTTTGCCCGCAAACTCACCATGATAGATACTGGTCGCATTAAAAGAGGAACGCACCATTTCCACAAAGGACGCCGCGTGTTCAAAAGCACCGGGCATGGTCAGCAAGACCACCATACGTTCCCGGGTGCGTTTCCCGTCGCGTATCAACAGATTACGCAAATAGCCCTGACTCTTTCGGGTTTCACATGCACGTAAATTAGATGCCTGACGCCATTCACGTACTCCCTGTAATAGGCTGCCCATACCGTCAGGGCCAATATGGCACTCTTCAATATCCAGGGGTTTGAACCACTTCCCTTTACACTTGAATCCCAGAACAGTATCACGTTCAAAACCGGGCGGCGGCGCTTCCGGATACCATTTCAGGGCAAAAGAAGGATCAACCTTGTTACGATAGTGCCATAACACAGGAGAAGGAGTAATAGGTATTATGCCGTTCCAATATTCCTTGAAGAGCTCCTGCAATATGCCGGTTTTCAGGCTAAGCTGTTCTTCATAGGATATTTCCTGATTAAGGCAGCCGCCACACTCTCCAAAATGCCTGCAAAGAGGTAATGATTCCTGCATTCGATATATCTCCACTACACGGGTATTATCTGCACGCTGAAAATATTTTCCAAGACAGGTTGTTTCCAGATGCTGCAATTTTAGAATAAGACACTACACCTGTGAAGCGCCCCGGGACTTTAATTCTTCAACAACACGACGCACATCCTGCTCTTTCGTGCTTTCCATAACCAACACCGCATCGTCCGTAACAACAACAGTTACGCCTTTTAACCCCAACGCGGCAACTGCCATTTTTTCAGCACCGGACGCATTTACAATAGTACAATCGCGGCAATCCAACACAACTGGATCACCCTCTCTATAATTACCGTCTTTATCCAGATGCTCATCACGACGAAGTGCTGTCCAAGTGCCCACATCAGGCGAATCGAGTGCGGCTTCTACCATCATGACGTTTCCGGCATGTTCCATCAGTGCATAGTCAATACTAATATTCTCAAGTTCCGCAAACTGTTTCTGAGCGACTGCGATATTATCGTTAATCAAGGCAGCTTGCATACTTTTTATGATAGCGACCACTTGCGGCGATGTCTCTGCCAGCTCCTTTAGAAAAACGGCTATGCGCCAAAAAAACAATCCACTATTCCAGTAATACCGTTTGGAAGCAAGAAACTTCTGTGCCTGTTCCAATTCTGGTTTTTCATGAAATGCTACTGCTTTAAATACTGATGGGGGGAACTTCTGATTGCAGTTCGGTGCCGTTTCAATATAGCCCAAGCCTGTTGCGGGACACGTTGGCACGACACCATAAGCAACAAGGGCATCTTCCTCATCTGCAACTTTCATCGCCGCATGTGCCGAGCGAAGAAATGCATGGCAATCACCAACACGATAATCCACGGTCAACACTGCCATGCTTATCTGTTCAGGTACCCTATCAGGATAATGTGCCATTAAATACGCCGCCATATAGGCAAGCGCCCCTGTTGTATTGCGTTTGCAGGGTTCCACAATAATATTCTCTTCCCGAATGGGAAGCGCAGCATCACGAATGGGCTGTTCCAACTGCCGGCTGGTTATAATGAATACATTATCCATTTTCACCAGCGCTGCGGCATGTTCAACGACCTCATGCAGCATGGATTTATCGGATTGGTTGAAAGGCAGTAACTGCTTGGGTTTGTCTTGTCGCGATACCGGCCAGAAACGTTCTCCAACGCCTCCCGCCATAATTACTGCCGTATGCACACATTTACTTTCAGTCATAACAAATCCTTCTCTGCCAATGCACAAAACGCACTCAGATCCACTATTCTGATTGCGCCGGTACCGGTTCATTATTTAGAAGGCTCTTCACAATTCCAATCATATCTTCACGCTTTACCGTCACCTGTGCATTACGCCCTGCTTCCCGATACGCGTCGTGATCATCTATATTCTCACGGGATCGTTTCCCGGCTATTAAATCCTTCACAGCCACTTCACCTCGCTGCAGTTCTTCTTCACCCAGAATCACTGCCACAGGAACTTCGTAGCGATCCGCATCACTCAGCTGGGCAGCCATATTCTTTTTACCCCCTAAATAAGTGAGCGTATTCAACCCTGCCCCCCGCAATTCCGCTGCCAGTTTCAGTACATCCCGTGCCGCCACTTTACCTACTGTCGCAATACATACCTTCACGGTACTTCTGGGAAACTTTATCTTTTCCAATCCACGCAATGCCGCCATCAATCTTTCAAGACCTATGGAAGCCCCAACAGCCGGCACCTGCTGTCCCATAAAACGATTACATAATTCGTTGTAGCGCCCACCACCGCCCAACGAACCTAATGCCTTCATGCCCACAACCTCTACTTCAAAAACAGGGCCCGTATAGTAATCCAGCCCACGGGTAAGGCTCGGATCAAATACAGCTTCCGCCTCGGATATACCCAGTGCATCCAATAATGCCGCCAATTCCCGCATATCTGCCAATGCCTCTTCCGTATTCTCAGATGCCGGAAGTTTCTCCATCAATAATTTTACGACTTCAAGACGGTCAACTCCTGTAATCGCAATAAACTCTGCAATGGCAGTAATCACGGAATCAGGAAGATGAACCCCGGGAATAGGATCGCCGGAGGCATCAATACGCCCCGAAGCAAGTTCCATCTTTACATTTTCAATGCCCACCTTCTGCAGTTTATCAATGACCCGAAGTGTGTGTTTGATACGCTCCGGTTCTGTTATGTCATTACCCGTAAGTAATGCATCCACCAATCGCCGGTTGCTGATACGGATACGAAACAGGGGGACATCATTATCCGTCATGCCCGCAGCACGCATCCCGCCGCAAAGTACAGCAATGATCTCGGCATCAGCAGCGAGACTACGTGCACCTGCAACATCAATATCAAGCTGGGTAAACTGACGGAACCGTCCGGGTCCGGGTTTATCGGCTCGAAATACGGGTCCAATATGATAACGTCGGAAAGGAAGTTTAATCTGTTCACGATATTGACTCACCACCCGTGCAAAAGGTACTGTGAGGTCAAACCGCATTGCCGCCACTTCCCCTTCCGGCGTCTCCAGCGTAAAAATTTCCTTGTTCACTTCTGCACCGGCACTTCCAGTCAATGTCGCAAAATGTTCAAGTATCGGGGTATCAATTGGAACAAAACCAAAACGTTCATAAACGCCACGGATAGCATCAATAACACCCTGCCGCGCAATCATCTCTTCCGGCAGGTTATCCTGAAATCCCTTCAGGGTCTGGGGACGAACTCTTTTCTTTTTCATAGACCTATTTTCCTTAAAACATTACTATAACATTTTTTCTATTTATGGAACATCTCACAAAACAAAGGAAGCCGCCTGTTTTAATATAACCCACTGAAAGAATCTTGTTCTTTGCACCGCATAAGCTCCTCACACAGGTTTATGGATTTCCAGAGAGGTGAAGCAGCAATGAAACGTTCCCCCAACGGGACTACATGCGTAAAGACCTGCTTCAATTTTTGCTGCTGCTTTATGCAGATGAGCTACGCGCAGCTGCTGCCAGGCTTCACCATTTTCAGAACTTTCAAGTATAAAATCATTTTTTCGACGGGTAATACGATAGTACCGTTCCGTCACAGAGGATGCCACATCCTGAGTAGCCCAATCTGAATATCCCATATTGGTTACTACCGAACCCAGCCTGCTTACCCGGTCATTTTCAAGTTCAGTGGATAATTTTATCCAATTCTCTGCATCTATCCGCACCATGATACCGCACTGATCGTACTGAGAAGAAGGCTGAAAACGTACATGGACAGCAAGAACGAAATTCCCTGCAAGAGCAGTAAATAAACCGTGTCCACTATCCCGACAGAACCCATAGTGCGTACGCTGCCAGAAATCTGTTTCACGGTCTGTTATAATTTCCAACCCCTCTCCACAACACCACTGTTTCGGCTCATTAAACCAGTGATACTCCCGGGGAAGTACTGTTTTTTTAAAGACTTCTTTGTGTGCCATTTTCTTTATGCAAATAGGTGGGTTAACTGCTCTTTCGCAGAATAGCGTTTACGAATAGAAAAGGCCGAAGTCCTGAGACTCCGGCCTTTGTTCATTCAACAGGGTAATAGCGCTGTATACTAGTAGCGCCCGCGGCCACCGCCGCCGCCGCCGCCGTAACCACCACCGCCGCCGCCACGACCACCACCACCGCCGCCGCCACGGGGGCGATCTTCACGGGGGCGTGCTTCGTTAACAGTGATGGTTCGTCCATCCATCTCGGTGCCATTCAATTTTTCGATGGCTTCCCGAGCAGCAGCGTCATCGCTCATTTCGACGAAACCAAATCCCTTGGAACGTCCAGAATCACGATCACTGATAACGTTCGAGGAGGTTACCTCGCCAAACGCTTCAAATGCTTCGCGTAAATCTTCACTACCGGTACTGTAAGGGAGGTTTCCAACATACACATTCATAACTCTTCATCCTTTTTGCCATGACTTTAAACCAAATCGAGAGTATGTCCATGGCAACCGGACCACTTCGACGCACGCCTCATTGGAGACGGGCTAGAACAAAAAAACGGTGGCGACATTACAAGTCAACTCCACCTACTATCTGCGACAGTATACATCGATCACATACCATAAGTCAAGAATTAAATAAAAAAACGCAAAGCTGGACAAGGAGGCGGTCTTAGGTGCGGTATAGTATCCCAATATCAAGAACCTTGCAGCAACTCTGTGCTGTTAATGTCACTCGTATTTTCTACAGACCCAATCGTTCCGCAACATCCTCGAAATCCGGATCTTCAGCATAGATCTTTTCAAACTCTGCACGGGTACGAGACTTCTGCCTTAAATCCTCGTAGGCCAAAGCACGTTCGTAGCGTAAGAAACGAAGCAGCTCATCGGACCGCCCCTTCTTGCGGCGCAGGGCGGCTGTTAATGTGTCCCGGGCCGCAGTTGCCAGACCAAGGTGCCGAAGCGCTTTAGCTTTGTAAAACATCAAAGCCGTATGGATAGGCGTCTCGTTCTTAATGCCCTTACCCAAGCGTACAATCCTCTGGCAGGCATTCTTGTTGTCCGGATAAGCGTTCAGCAGCAGCTCTGCAAAAGACAATGTCACCACCACGTCGTCAGGTTCGAGCCGCCGTAATCTCTGGAGACAGGCAATCGCAGCCTGCCAACGCTCTTGATGCTGATATATCTCCACCAGCCCTAACAGTACGCCACGCAGATCCGGGCCCACATGCGCGGAGACCTCGTCTGTGATAGGCAGGCTCATGGTGGCGGAGATGCCGTATTTTGAAAAATAACGCCCCAATCGGTTGTATTTTTCGGAAGCATTAACCAGATAATTCGCAGCTTCTTCCAGACGCTCCTGCTTGAGTGCCAGAAAACCAGCGAGGTACGCTCCGTCTGCCAAATGTACCGCCTGCTTGAGGTAGTGAATCGCCTTGTCATCATTTCCCAGGACAAGCTCGCGACACCCGTCCACCAGGGCTTCCTCGTCGTCTGATGTGACAAGCCGCTTGAAAAACCCCAGGGTCAGGCGATCTTCTGCGCGAACTGAAGGAATCGCCGGTGCGGATGAAGACACATTTCCCCTGCCGCCTGATCTCCCGTTTGTAAGAGTTGTTGTGTAAAAGAGTCCTGTTCCCGGCAGCCCCATCGTAGCGCGTTTCCCGCGGGACCCAACAGTAAACTTCGCACCGCGCGGCCCGAACGAAAGCGATCCTGCTGACTTGCTCAAGTTCAGGGTCACCCCCGGTGCGATTCGGACTCTTCTCCAAAAACGAAAACCCATATTAATAGATACCAACGTTATTCATGGTTCTCTTCTTCTCTCTGTAGTTGCGCCACATGTAGGTATTGAAGTCTCTCTAAAATTTTGAAGGCGTCTTGCTGACGCATCCTGGTGATGGAATAGCAAAGCACCTGCAAACTTCACTATCTGATCCGTATTCCCATCTTCCGAAACCAATCCAATCTTGATCGACTTCGTTAATGGAACTATTATTTCATCCATGTTCGGCTTTAATCAAGCCCTGTGGAGTATTCGCAAAATATTGATATTCAAAAGCATAATCCGCTTTCGCTGTAATGTCACGATCCAATATACCTGGCATTAGTTTTGTTTGCGGCATAGCTAAATCGATTGACCCGATGATGGGTATTGGCGAGCACAAAGATATTTTGTAGAAATGTGCTGGATTTGGACAAAAACGTGCGACGGCAAATCCACCAGTCAAAGCGATCAGCAACGATGCAAAAGCCGCCAATACAAAGCCGAAACGCCCCCTCGGGAAGTTAACCCGCGAGAGCGTTGCTGCAATTTTGAAAATGGTGGAGGCGGCGGGAATCGAACCCGCGTCCGATAGTAATTCCATATCAGTATCTACGTGTGTAGTCTTTCTTTTGGTGATTCGCCCTTCCAGAACGCGTCAGACTCGCTTTCCGGCGTCGCTAGACAACTAATTACTCTCCCCGGTACGCTGCCATCTCCCGGTTTGAGACCCGCTATTTTCGTCCTTATCCGCTAGCAGGTGATCGCAGTAAGGACGCGCTGCACTTTAGCTAGGCAGCGAGAGCGAATTGATTGTTCGCATTTAACTTATTCTCGGTTTTTAACGAGGCCTCCGAGAACCTCGACACGCTGCTCATACTTCATTCACCACCGTCGAAACCTGGTCGCCCCCCGCAATGCGTAAAATACATTCCACGAAGGAATCCATGCGTTACTCTAGCACTTAATAATGTCGTTTTGCAAATTATAGCTCATCTTTCGTTTTTCGCAGGTTCAAACTCGAAATGCAACACGCTCTTGACTGAAGGCTTTGGCAAGCGTTCTGTAACCAAGGGTGACGCTACCTTCAGAACAACCGGGAGGGATCAGCGAAATACACACCTACCGTAAGTATACGCTATACTATACTGCTTGTGCCTATAATTTCGCACGGGGCACTACTGTATTCTGAATGAAGAGAACGACACGAAAGGCGGGTCAATGGACCAATCAAGAAAATTGTATTGCGTAATCATTTCGAACTCACGGATATGGACTGGCTTGACAATCTTAGTCCTCCTGTTTCCCATAGCGCTTACTGGATGCTGCCGTTTCGAGGAATGGGGACGCAGCAGGAAGCTTGGTGCCCCCAGTAATCTTCGGTGCGAGTATCAGACCAATCCGTTGGGCATTGATTCGCAATCGCCGCGCCTTTCATGGGAAGTGAACGATCCGCGACGGGGAGCAAGGCAGACAGCGTACCGCATCCTCGTTGTGGAGACCTCTTCCTCGCTGGAAATACCGGACAAACGGATTTGGGACAGTGGAAAGGTCATCAGCGCGCAGTCGGTTCATGTCGCATACGGCGGCCCAGCACTGGCATCGGGTGGAAGATATTACTGGACGGTTCGCACCTGGGATATGGATGGGCGCCCCGGGCCATTCACCACACCGGCCTACTGGGAAATGGGGTTGCTCGAACGGGACGATTGGGTCGCTGAATGGATTGCAGCTCCCGAGAAAGCGACGCCGGGTTCGCAAATACTCCCTGGCGATTGGATTTGGTGTAAGGCAGACAAAGCCGCCCAGGCACATGTCTTTTTTCGCACGAGTTTCTCTCTTCCTGAAGACAAGACCGTCAGAACGGCTTTCGCCCAACTCACAGCTGACGACAGCTTCGTGCTGTACGTGAACGGGACACGCTGTGGCGAAGCCAGCCAATGGCGAGAGCTGCACGTGGTCGACCTTCGCGCCCATCTCAGACCCGGCGAAAACATCTTTGCCATTGAGGCGAAAGATGACGGCGGCGCGTACGGTCTGACCGCAGGCGTGGAAATAACCTATTGTGATGACACGTCCACGACGCTTGTTTCCGGTTCGGATTGGTTGTGCACGACACAATCTGCTACTGGCTGGAATCTGCCCGAGTTTCAGGCAAAAAACTGGACCCCCGCGACCGTGATTGGCGAATATGGTCAGGGAGCCCGGGGACGCATCGAGTATCGCGATCCGGCGCACTCTCACTGCTTCCGAAAGGAATTCACCCTTGCTGATGAGGCAAGTAGCGGGCGGGCCTATGTCTCGGGCCTGGGCCTTTATGAACTCCGAATCAATGGGGAACGCGTAGGCGCCGACACATTGACCCCAGGATGGACGCATTTTCCAACCCGCGTCCAGTACCAGATCTACGACGTGACTCCCTTCCTGAAAAAGGGGGCAAATGCCATCGCCGCACAAATGGGCAATGGCTGGTGGGGCAGTATCATGGGGGGAAACTGGCGGGACGGCATGCCCCGGTTCATTTGTCAACTCACCGTCACGTATCCTGACGGCGTACAGGAAAACATTGTCACCGATGAGACGTGGCTGGTTGGCCCATCTCCCATCCTCGAGAATTCTCTGTTTGACGGCGAGACCTATGATGCCCGCCTTGAGCAGACCGGTTGGGACGCAGCGGATTTCGATGACACGGACTGGATGAAAGCCGTGGCGGCCCTGGATGTTTCGGCAACACTCGTAACCCAGGCAACACCGCCGATGCGAACCACGGAACAACTGGAAGCCGTATCCATAACTGAACCATCGCCCGGCGTATACGTCTTTGATTTCGGTCAGAATCATGCAGGACGGGTTCGGCTCAGTGTCTCGGGAACTCACGGTACCCGCATCCAAATACGCCATTCGGAAATCCTCAATCCCGACGGTATGCTCTATACCGACAACTACCGAATGGCGCGTGCCACGGATGTCTATATTCTCAAAGGGGA
>JAGLCZ010000685.1 GCA_023145975.1 Candidatus Hydrogenedentota bacterium
GCCCACTATGTTCAGTATCGCAATATCTGGATGGTGGAGGAGAAATAAAACCCCGTCCTATTTCCGAAATGTCCCATAAATTTAATGCAGATATTAAATGTACACGATTCTACCCATACGGCTTTATTTGACTGCGATGTCTTTATTTGTACTCGCGGCAGGAGTTCTTTGTGCCGATATGGTTGTGTTGCAGAACGGTGAATCGCTGTCTGGTACGTTTTCACGCATCCGCAAAAACACGCTGGTATTCCGTACTTCACTGCAAGGTCAAATGATGACGCCCATGAGCGAGGTACGCTCTTTATCAGCGAATAAACCGCTTTGTATTACCATGACAGATGGGCAGGTATATTATGGTCACCTGGCTGTAGAGAACAAAGTGCAGCAGGTACTTCCTTTAAATGAAAATGTGTCGATAACAATAGAAGTGAAAGACATACAGGAAACACTTCCTATTCCAACGTCGCCTGTCGCTTCGGACAACAAAGAAACGTGGGAGTTGAGCGGAGGACCCGGCGTGCAATGGCGCAGTGACAGCCATGTACCTGCAGAGCCAACCGTACAGTTGAACACAACAGGGTGGGATGCAGCATGGCACCTGGATGCTGCAGCAATAATAGAACGTGCCGATTCTGATCAGTTCCCAACCTACCTGCGGGCACAAGGCGAATTGTTTGGAAAAAGTGACCGAAGTATCAATCCCTTTGTGAGTGCAGCCGTTGAAAGAGATTTGTATCGAAATTTGGAGCTGCGCCAGAACCTTGCACTGGGGCTGTACCACTCCGTATACGGAACAAAAGACACTTCTGCCGATATTCTTTTCGGCTTTGATTTTGAATATGAACGGGAGCAGAATGAACCGGGTAATTATGATCTGAATCTGCAACTCGGGCTGCACTATTATCGAAGGTTTACACAACGACATTCCCTAAGCGAGTCCCTTACCATTTTGCCATCTATGACTGCTATGGAGGATTTGCGTGCCCGCGCAGAAACCATATATACCCTGCCCCTAACCAATAAACTGCATTTACGTCTTGAACTGATCGTCGGCTATGACAACACGCCTTTAACCAACGATGTAAACCGTTGGAATGCCACCGTAGGTGCCGGAGTTCATGTAACCTTTTAGTTATGAAATATAATTCGCTCATCCGTAAAAGGCGTACTTGCTTTCATGAAGAGCCTTTATTTTCAGTTTGAGGAATTCGATATCCCGATAAGGATTGAAGGGGATAGCCCCGGGTATCGCTTTGCTTAACCCCCGGCTATATTCCGTCACCTCTACCGAGGTGGAAAGAAAGTACAAAGTACGCATTTTTCGGAGAAGGCAAAGAAATTACACCGGCAATAAATAAGCCGCTTTTTGATCCGGCAGCCCTGTCTGTCATTATCGATCTACAATTAAAGCAAGGATGGGTTAAAGAAAAGGAAGCTATCAATATTGCAGGCACAGCAGACGGCTATCGCTGGTACCACTCCGACACTCCAACCGGTATAACAGTCATCCGGCAAATTGATACGGATGCCATGAAATCAGATATCTTTGATACCATGAAGGGGTATCCCCAACGCCTTCGGCGTTGAATAACCCGGTGACAGCTTAAACAGCAGTTGAATGATGAGGGCTTTTAACGGGAAATCATGAAAAATAAAGTGGGGAAAAACACTCGGGCTGATGAAAACTAATTCCGTTATAAAGGGGCGCCCACGAGCTGCGATGGGGATGGGAACTCTGGGTAGTGCATTTATAGAAATTGGCACGCCACGGATTTTCCCTGATTGGGCGTAACAATCCCGTGTACGTTTCAAATATAGAAAATGGAATAACGAACTCGAGTTGCCAGGTAATCGAATTTACAATTTCTGATTCCACAGTGCCGAACTGTGAGGTATAGATACGAATCTGGTAACCATCGCGCCAAGGAAGCGGAACAATCCTGCCGGACAAGCCGCCTTTTTCTATATTGGCTTCTTCGAAATAAGAAGCACGTAATGTCCCGCAGCAGTTCATTTCAAGAGCGAGATATCCACTTTCCGGATTGGGTTGAAAGTATGCGGCAACACAGGCGTCATGAGTTACATCGGACTGATACTCTTTCTCGCGACAAACTACATATTGATCCTGAACACGAAACATACCGTAAATCTGGGTATCATCATATAGCAATTTTAAATCGGTTGTAGGTTTAAAGCCTGTGTCATCGCAGAAATTAGATAAGGACAGATCTTCCGCATGGATTCGGTCCGGACTGTCCCATCTGCCGCCTATACCCGGTTGTTTTCTGGTTTTCAATACAATGTAAGAAAGGGGGGGCGCCATAGCCATAGATAAAAATCCCTGTCGTTAAAAGCGTACGGAGAACGCCGCATATAAGACCAAATTAAATAATAAGTAGGAATAGTATACGAATTATAGCGACAAAAAGCAATAAACCTATGGCACATACATAATTGAATTACTTGTTTTTATAGATTCCTGACTGGGATTACTCAACTGAAGCGGCAAATGTACGAAGCCAGTTCTCAAGGTGGGTATATCCATTCTCTGCTATTTCACCGGGTGCATCAGGAAGGGTAAGGGCACGGCTCGTCAGTTCCAGGCTCAGCATATCTTCGAGCTGCGCCGCCGTGTCAATAAGAGCGCCTGTGCCCTGGCGCACGGTTTCAATAATTCGCAAATCCACAGCATCCCGATCCCGCGGGCGGGCACCGGCGTTGTGCAAGACCCACACCAATGCTTCTTCCGGTGATCGCAGCGATAAGGGGCGCAC
>JAGLCZ010000686.1 GCA_023145975.1 Candidatus Hydrogenedentota bacterium
GCAGTATCACGAAATACAAAAATAATAACGGAAATATTGCTCCGGCAATCAAATGGTGTGATAAGTGGCATATTTAATATGAGGATCTCCAAAGCTCCGATCGTCCGGGATGACGGAGCGGAGAAAATACACGCCTTGGCGGAATCGGAAAATGACATAACCCACAGGACTTATTATCCCAATTGTGGTGCAGGCGCTATTTAGTTGACACATTGAAGAATATCTGCTACTATTACAATTGGTTATATGATATGTTGCGGTGGCAGAATAAGAAAAAAAAGTTACATACTCCGGCGGGAAGGGCGTAATCATGAAATACAAAGTCGTTACAGCAATAACAGCAGCCTTACTTTGTTTTGCAGGGGCAGCAGGGGCACAAATACCCATCACTACTATCGGGCAGTTACAGCAGATAGGTACATCAGCGGAATATCCCATTGACGGCAATTTTGTGTTAATCCAGGATATTGATGCCTCGGGAACAGCGGCATGGAACGGCGGCGCGGGCTTTGAGCCGCTGGGAACCACCCAGTCTGCAAACTATTTTACCGGCACCCTGGATGGTGCAGGATATACCATTTACGACTTGGTACTCAACCGGGGCGGGGAAAACCATGTCGCTATTTTCAAAGTCATCGGAGGTGCCGGAACCATTAAAGATATCCGCTTTACAGGAGCCCAAATCACGGGTGGAGAACGCACAGGTATTATTGCAGGCAGCAACTACGGGGGGCGCCTCGAAAATATCTCCGTCGATACCGGCTGCCATATTACAGGGAATAAATATACGGGCAGCGTTGTGGGGTATAACACTTCGTTCAATGTAATTAACTGTGATATAACCCACAGCAGTGTGTTGGTGGAGGGATCCGGTACGAACGGCTATGTGGGCGGTATTGCCGGCTCTAATCAAAGCGATGGGCGCATCATTGATTCGGATGTAGTCGGTCAGTTAACTGGTACTTCTTCTCACACCGGCGGGATTGCGGGTGAGAATCACGGACAGATACATAATTCTACCGTATCAGGTACTGTAAGCGGCACAGAGACTGTAGGCGGGATTGCGGGTGAGAATCACGGACAGATACATAATTCTACCGTATCAGGTACTGTAAGCGGCACAAACTCTGTAGGGGGAATAATGGGGTACACCGACGGAGGTACCGTTAATGCGTGTGTATGCACTGCTGCGGCAACTGTTTCCGGCGGCTATTCCGCGGGTGGAATTGCAGGAACTATTGTCAATGGAAGCATTATCTCTTGTCTTGCAGAGGGAACCGTTTCCGGTGGTGACAGGATAGGCGGTCTTATAGGCAACGTTACCGGCGGTATTACGGAGTTGAGTCTTGCCCGGGGCACTACTACCGGCACAAGCTACGGTGCAGGCGGGTTCGCAGGGGAAATCAGCGGGGGCGAGCTGCTTCAATGCTACGCTGCCGGGGCCGTGAATGGGAGCAATCGTGTTGGAGGTCTCGCAGGATATCAAACCGGCGGCACAATTACAGAATGTTATGCCCTGGGTCAGGTAACAGGTGCGAGGGATTTCGGCGGACTTGTAGGGGCGAGGAGAGGCAGCAGTACCGTTACCCGAAGTTACTGGGTTATCAATACCACGGGTATCCAGAACTCGGCTGGTGGCATAGGGCTCTATGATTACCAGGCACGGCAAAGTTCCTTTTATACAGACTGGGAATTTATTTTTGCATGGGACATAATCGAAGGGTGTACCTATCCTTTCTTCAGGGATCTTGTTCCCGGGGGGGAAGGCGAGCCGGAAGAGGGGGAATGTGAACCCGTAGAAGGCGAAGGAGAACCGGGAATTATAGAAATATCCTCTATCGAACAGCTGCAGGAAATGGGCTGGAATCCACAATACCCTATGAGCGGCCATTATGTGTTAATTAACGATATTGACGCATCGGCAACAGCAGGCTGGAATGACGGGAAGGGCTTTAACCCGTTGGGTACAGCAGACCGGGGCATTAACGAGTTTACCGGCATATTGGACGGTGCAGGATATACGATTTCCGGACTGACCATCAATCGCAGTAATGACTATAGAATTGCTTTATTTAAAAGTACATGGGAAGCAACAGTAAAAAACATCAACTTTACAAACGCCAATATTACGGGATGGCGTTACGTCGGCGTAATTGCCGACCGGGTAAGCGGCCTTGTCGATAATATCACCTTTGACGGGGTTGTTATTCACACTAGTGATCGGGGGGCAGGAGTAGTAGCATGTTCTAACTCGGGTACTGTCCAAAATATAGATATTGCCAA
>JAGLCZ010000687.1 GCA_023145975.1 Candidatus Hydrogenedentota bacterium
TTACTTCCCTGGGAATCAATGCGCGATATTCATGCAGGCATTACCGGAAAAGTTGATTTGACTGAAAGAGAGAAGGGGGGGTACGCTTTTATAGTGAATGCAGACGCAGAGACACTTTCCTATGGCGACTGGGTAGTTCCGGAAACACTTGGAACACTGGAAGTAATCGGTAATGGGACTATCGATTCGGATTTTTCGGGGGTTGCCGCAGCGGGTACGCTGCGTTTTTCTGACGGGTTGACGGCAGATGTCAAAGCATTGAGCTATGACATTGAGGAAAGTCAGGTAGCAGCACGTTTTAACTGTGATGCATCCTTGACAACCCTTGGACTCTCCTTTGGCTATGGAGACTTTTGGGGTGATGCCCGTGCTGCCGGGGGATTCACTGTTGATAATTGGCAGTATGTCGAAATAGACGAATTACACATTACTTCTGATTCCCTTGGCTATGGGGATTACTCATTGCCTTACGGTAAAGAACTTGTTGTCGATGCCCCCATGCGTTTTGACATTGCAGCCGTATCACTTGATATTGAGCCGCTCCAGATGCTGCTGGGGGAAAGCACAAAACTGCAAAGTGATGAGATACATATTAGCACGCAATCTATTGATGTACCCACCCCAATTTATTTTGAAAGTGATTTTTCGCCCCTTGTCGCAAAAGGATTTCTTGCCGCAGCAGCGGGAAAACTGAAGGTCGTTGTTGAAGGTTTTAGTTATGGTACAGCGGGTGTTTTAGGGAAGATAACATATAACTGTGATGCCCCCCAATTAACACTTCCCGATGGATTGGCGGATATACAAGGATTGCTTGCCGACGGAACAGTTATGCTGCACCCTGAATTGGATGGCAAAGGGGATGTGCAAATAAACGAATTGCTGGTGGCTGGAACCACAGTGAAGAAAACGGATGGCGATATTATTTTTGCAGATAACAGTGTCGTGTTGGAAGGGGTAAATATTGAAATATTTGGAGGAGAAGTTATTGCCCGCGCTGAATTACGTCCCTTTGATACCGGGTTTCCTATTTCTTTTTCTGGCGAAGCGAAGCATATAGATCTGGGTTTATTTACGAATGAATTCGAAATTCCTTCGCTGCTATTGACTGGGCGGGCAAATGGGACTTTTGCCGTGGGACTTGCTGA
>JAGLCZ010000688.1 GCA_023145975.1 Candidatus Hydrogenedentota bacterium
CAGCTGTGGCGCAGGTTGAAGCGAAAGCACTGGGAAATGTGGATGACCACATAAATCCCAACAGGCAAGAAGAAGAAATACAAAGCAACCCAATCGCGCCACAAGAACATGAAAAGAGCTCGCCCCCTACTTACCCAGTGGAAACTGATCTCCATAATGCCCCCTCCCTCCATGTAGAATCAGATGAAAAAGCCATTGCAGAAGCTATGGCACGAGTTGAAGAAAAAGCCCGGGAAAATATTTCGGGGGAAGAACCTGAAAAAATACAATCACCAGAATGTGACGAAACCTTAGCCCATAAACAATCAAAGATTTCTACGCAAGAATCTATCTCCCATATAAAATCTGAATCAGGGCTGGAACAGGCACATACACAAATGGATGCTAACGCTATTGCAACAGCCATGGAACAGATTGAAATTAAAGCACAGGAAAAAGAAAAACAAAAGCACTGCAATGACACCCCTCCCCCTGTGGAATTAACTCAATCTCCCGAAAAACTGCAAAAGGAAGAGGATGATAAATCCTCTCCCTCCATGCATCCATCTAATGACAGCACATCAAATCCATAAATCATGAGAAATGGTAAGGGTACTACAAAAGCGCATATTCTGGTGCTGGTCCCCAACTGGCTGGGGGATGTGGTCATGTGTACTCCCGCTTTACGCGCATTGCGGCAGCATTACCCTGAAGCAAAATTATCCATAGCGGGGCGTAGCGGAGTTTGCGATCTACTGAAAGACTTGACCTGGATCGATCACCGGGAAATTATTCCCGAGAAACCTTCCCTGACACAAATGATACGGCTGGCAGCACGACTGCGTGCTTCTCAATATGATTTGATTGTAATCTTCCCGCATTCCTTTCGAACAGCATTACTGGCACGACTCATTGGAGGCCGTCAGCGAATCGGCTACAAACGCAACGGTCGTCACTGGCTGCTTACCCGAACAAAAGAGCCATACCGGGAAGAGGGAGTTGTTACTCCCATATACATGACCAAAGAATACGTTGAACTTGTCACGCTTATAGGATGTAAGGATGACAACAAGGGGCTTGAGTTGGGACTATGCAAGAAAATCGTACAAGCTATTACCCCCCAACTTGCAGGGAATACTCCCATCATCGGAATCGCGCCGGGGGCGGCCTTCGGACCCAGCAAACGGTGGCCTCCGGAGAAGTTTGCCCAAGCAATTAATCAAATTGCTTCCGAAATGGATGTTCGCTTTATACTACTTACCGGACCGAAAGAAGAATCCATCCGGGAAACAATAAAAGCAGCAACGGAAATAGATTTTATTGAGCCACAACTTTCGAAAGCGGGTATTGCAGAATTAAAAGTACTCATTGCGCAAATAGATTTACTGATCTGCAATGATAGTGGTCCACGACACATTGCAATTGCCTTTAAACGTCCGGTTATCTGCATCATGGGATCTACGTCGCCCCGTTACTCAGACAGTCCCTATGAAATAGGGGAAATCGTCCGTCTTCCGCTGCCATGCAGTCCCTGCCAAAAACCAATATGCCCCCTGAAGCACCACCGATGCATGCAGGATATTACACCTGAACAAATAGCAAAAATGGCACTCCAAATCCTGCAACCGCCCCCCCATACTACCCCATGAGGAATCACAGCCAATGAAAAAAATCTATCTCATCACCATGTGGTCCGGCGGGAATCCTGCCAAAAAATGGAAGTCTGAAGTAAAACCCAAACCTCTGGCACAGGGAACGGGCGTCAGTTTTGTCAGCGTCGGCACTAAACTGCCCGTCTCTGTAATAGGAAGTATCTCCGTAGAAGAATTCGAGTCAGGAAAAGAGGAATTGGAAATGCTTCTCGCTACCGCTTTGACAGACAATCGCCCTACACCGCCCCAAACGAAATCAGACAATAGTGAACCCTTGTTTTAAACTTAGGAATTAAGAAGCGGGAAATCGATATAACTCAGACAACAGAAAATAACATGCAGCGATGTTACCTGCCCTTCGGTATAAGGCAACATTACAATTATTCCGGCGGTATAACCAGTATGGATGATGCACTTTCAAGCAACTCTTCACCGCGCAAAGTCCACTCAATTCCTTGAAGTACCCACTCATCTATTTTCTTCAGAAAATTCTCAGGAACTCCCATCAAAGTTGCCACACGAATAATAAGTGACTTTTCATCTTTATTGAAGAAACCATCAAGATGTGCCAGCTGCAACAGTTCCTGTAATACAATAACGCGACTTTCAGGTCGTTGGAATTGCGCTGCCAGAGAATCTAACAAATCTATATCACAATTGCACGATCCATCAATCCATTGAATATGAAATAATTCGGCATAACCGGCAAGCAGCTCTCGTTCAACATCCCGAACCCGCCCGTCAGCTCGTACAAGACACGCCATAAGTTCCAATAGAGCCTGCTTTTCTTCCTGTGTAAGCATTTCAATCATAAAAAATCCCTTTATCTTTATCCTAAATCATTCCAGGTTCAAACACCGTATCTCAGTAAATTGTAGCATGATTTCGGTTGCTATTTCCCAAAACCTATTAAATTGTTTCCTATTTATATAGTATTATCAACTATTTTTTATATACAAACTGTAACACTCCCCGACGTCTCTTGTACTATAGGTAGTGGTAATTGATAT
>JAGLCZ010000689.1 GCA_023145975.1 Candidatus Hydrogenedentota bacterium
TGTCTTTTCCCTGCGTACGATATATACGGGTCGTTGTTTTTGTTCGACATACATACGTGCCAGATATTCGCTGGCGATGCCAATGACCAACAATTGCGCAGAGCCCAGGAATAGAATAATGAACATGGTACTGGTCCAGCCGGGGGTCAGGTCTTTACCCGTGAACATGGCAAGCAGTACATATACCGAATAGATTGCCACCAATCCCAGCACCAACAGCGTCAATACAAAAGCAAGCCGGAGCGGCCGCACGGAAAAACTTGTAATGCCGTTCAGTGCAAAGGACATCATCTGCAGCATACTGTATTTGGTTTCACCGGATATACGCGCTTCGGGGGTATAAGGGAGTGTTACCCGGTTAAAGCCTACCCAATGCACCAGTCCCCGCACGAAACGTACCCGTTCCGGCAGGTTATTCAGCGCATCCACTACTTCACGGTCGAGCAATCGGAAATCTGCTGCCCCTTCGGGAATATTTGTATTTGCCAACACACGGAATACCGTGTAAAACCAACGAGAACTAAGACGCTTGCCGATACCGAGTTCTCCACTGTCGCGGCGGATACTTTGCACAATATCGCCCCCTTCCTGCCAAAGACTTACCATTTCCGAAATCAGCTCGGGGGGGTGCTGTCCATCGGCATCGAGGGTAATGACTGCGTGGGTAGCGTGGGCGGCTTCAAGTCCGGCGCATAGTGCTGCCATGTGCCCGAAATTTCGGGAGAAGTGGAGTGTTCGTACACAGGGATATTCTGCAGCAGTTTCGTCGAGGATGGCGGCGGTGTCATCTGTGCTGCCGTCATTTACCCAGACGATTTCAAAAGGGCCGTCCAGCTTTTCACCGGCAGCAAGTAATCGTTCCATCATGGGTGCGATATTTGCCGCTTCATTGTAGGCTGGTAATATGATGGAGTATTTTGGAGAGATATCCATGGGATTCCTGTTTCTACGGTTGTTTTTTGTTGTAACGACGTCTATAAATTTCAGCATGGACTTCCTGTGCCGCCTCGACCAGTTCAGGATAGGGGGTATCGGTAACATCCAGGA
>JAGLCZ010000069.1 GCA_023145975.1 Candidatus Hydrogenedentota bacterium
CCTATTAAAACGGCATCAATACTAGCCGATTTTACCATGCTTATTACCAGAGTCTTTTCTATGATGCCGCTTTGCGGAAGTACTTCGTAGAAGTTATTGGGAAAATAGAGGAGATCGGGATCCCATGCGCGTAACGCTGCCTTTTGATCAATAGGAAAACGTAGAGAACTTTTCCCTGTTGTATCGGTAGGTTTGCCTGTAGCGATTGGTGCGTCAAAGGCATTGGGCTGGAGGGTGGCAATAGGAAGCATTCCTGAAAGTGCCTCCCCTGAAAGGGTGACAACCTGCAGGGCGGCATGTATATACTCAGGCGTACTCTTAGATTCCCGGGTACTTTCCTCGGTAGATTTTTTTATCGCAGGCGTATCTTCTGATTTTTGCTCATCACTACAGGTACATGCTGCGCAAAATAATAGTAACAGGGGGAGGAGTACAGCAGGGTATCCTATGCGGAGGAGATGTTTAGGGAAGATATTTACGCTGTCAACCATTATTGTTATTTGTTGATATAGCGAACTGCGTGTCATGAAGACGCTTGTAAAGGCTGTCTGAGGCGAGTAACTCACTCATGGTTCCCTGTTCAACAATACGCCCCGCATCCATAACCAAAATACGATCAGCACGTTGTATAGTCGATAAACGATGGGCAATAACCACTGTAGTACGTCCTTTGACAAAATGATCCAGTGCTTCCTGTATCATACGCTCGCTTTCAGTATCCAGACTGGAAGTTGCTTCATCCAGTACAAGCAGTGCCGGGTCTTTGATAATGGCGCGGGCAATGGCAAGCCGTTGACGTTGACCGCCGGACAGTGTGCAGCCGGATTCTCCGATGAGTGTTTCATAACCATGGGGCAGCTGCCGAATAAATTCGTCTGCATAAGCGGCAACAGCAGCCTCACGAATCCGCGCATCATCATAAGAGGTACGACCAAATGCGATGTTATCGCGTATCTTTTCTGCAAAAAGAATGGTATCCTGGGTAACGATACTCATTTGTTCACGCAGACTTGCAAAGGTGATCTTACGTATATCAAGACCGTCAATGGAAACGGTGCCTTGAGAGGGATCATAGAAGCGCGGGAGAAGTTTTGCAAAGGTACTTTTTCCTGAACCGCTGGGACCTACAAGGGCAATCATTTCCCCTTTACGAATCTCAATATTAATATCTTTCAGCGCGTCACGCTCGCCGTCATAACTGAAAGAGACATTTTCAAAACGGATGCTTTCACGTAATGGTCCTATGGAGGCAGCATCATCGGCCTGTTCAATATCAGGCTTCATGTCAATAAACTCAAAGCAGCGTTCAGCACTGGCAACACTGGTTTGGATAAGATTATTGACATCAGAGAGTTTGCGGACAGGATCGAGCATCATTGCCAGTGCAAAATACAGTTGTACCAAATCCCCTGCATCCAGTAATCCGGATTCAACACGGCGACCACTGAAAAGAACAAATGCTACGATTCCGAGTACAAGAAGGAATTCGGTTAGGGGACCGGTAATGGCGTGCAGCGTTACCATTCGCAGTAAAAACTTGCGTAACCGGGCTATTTCATTACGGACACGGCTTACCTCATAGGCTTCCATGTTGTAGCCCTTGATAATGAATATCCCTTTTATCGTTTCATTGACTACGGTGGCCATCCCTGCAATTTTTTGCAATGACTTACGAACGCTGGAACGCATCTTTTTCCCGATGCCCATGAGCATATACAGTACCAACGGTAAAACACATACGCCCACCAGTGTTAGCTGCCAGTCAATGGAAAGGGCAACAATTAGAAATATTGCTATTTTTATAGGTTCACGCATGAGCTTTACAAAAACACCCTGTAACCCGCGATTAACCATAAAGATATCATTGGTAAAACGGGAGAGGATTTCACCGGAACTGTTCTTTTCAAAGAAACCAACCGATTGCCGCATAAGGTTTTCATACATCTCACCGCCAAGATCGGTGGTGATATTTGCCCCTATCGAGCCCGCAAGGTATTCCTGCATAAATCGTGCAACACTCATAATGAAGGATAACAGGAGCATAAGTACAGCGGCAATAATGACAGCGCGCATTCGATCTGCACGCATTGCCATTACGGTGGTGTGTATCCAGTCAGAAAGACCTTTCGGTGCCCAGCCAATAATAGATCGCAGGTTCGTAGTTATAGCATCAACATCTGCAGCCAGTTTGTCTGCCGGATCCTGTGATAATTCTGAGCTGTTGTCACTGACTGCAGGGGGTTCATAAAAGGTGAGCCGAATAATGGAACCTACAGAAATAAGCATTGCCCCAAAGGATGCGGCAATAATAAGTGCAAAAAACAGAGAAATTGCAAGACGTGTTTTGTAACGCCATGCAAAAGTAATGAGTCGTGAATAGGCACGCCAAGCGGAATGTTTCTCTGCATTTTTAGAGGATGGCGCAGTATTCGATGTACCGGAAGCAGGTATCATAGTGAGGTAAGCATTCTCCAGTTTATGAAAGCGTGCAATGATACCACAGCCGTCTATACAGGCGCAAAAGCAAGCTGAAACTGATACTCATTTTATGTTGGGATTTGTGGTGATACTTTGCTATAATGAGGGATTGTAACGGGTAGATTCCTACTGTTTTTACGAGTGGTGTTTTTTCCTGTTTTTCGTATATACTGGCATTTTTATCGGTGTTGGTATTGATTCCAAGCACATGGAAGGGTTTGAAAGTGTTTAATTTTCTCCGCCACCTTCCCGGGCTGTTTTCTCACGATATGGCGATAGACCTTGGTACTGCAAATACACTTGTTTATGTCAAGGGGCAGGGCATCGTCTTGAGCGAACCGTCGGTAGTGGCAATCAATAAAGATACGGGTCGTCCGTGCGCCGTAGGTAATGAAGCCAAAGCCATGATTGGGCGTACGCCTGGAAATATTGTCGCCATACGTCCTATGAAGGATGGTGTTATTGCTGATTTTGAGATAACGGAAGCGATGTTACGCCACTTTATCCAGAAGGTGCACAATCGTAAACGGCTTCCTGCCTGGCCGCGGGTTGCTGTTAGTGTCCCTTCCGGCATAACTGCTGTAGAACGTCGTGCTGTATTAGAGAGTGCAACCCAGGCGGGTGCAAAAAAAGTATATATTATTGAAGAGCCGATGGCTGCGGCCATTGGTGCCGGATTGCCGGTGCATGAAGCACAAGGCTGTATGATCGTAGATGTTGGCGGGGGGACTACCGAGGTCGCTGTCATTGCATTGGGCGGGATCGTTTTTCCAAAATCAGTGCGTATTGCCGGGGATGAGATGGACCAATCCATTATGCAGCATCTCAAGCGTACCTACAACCTCATGATTGGCGAGCGTACAGCGGAAGAGATTAAGATACAGATCGGTTCTGCATACCCCCTTAAAGATGAGATGGAAATGCAGGTGAAGGGGCGGGATCAGGTACTTGGTTTGCCCAAAGTTATCAGCATAACTTCGGAAGAAATTCGGGAGTCACTGCGTGAACCCGTTAATTCCATTGTTGATTCGGTTCGCGTTACTCTGGAACGTACTCCCCCTGAACTTTCAGCCGACATTGTGGATCGCGGCGTAGTTTTGGCAGGCGGCGGTGCGTTATTGAGAGGGCTGGATCAACTCATCGCCCGGGAAACAGGGCTGCATGTCACGATTGCAGAGGATCCGCTTGGTGCTGTTGTACTGGGCGGCGGAAAATTCCTTGAAGAACTGAAACACTATAAGCCTGAGGAAATTTAGGCGTATTGTCACAGCCTCATATTACAACACTGAGTCGCCATGAATGCTGGACGTATATTAAGAGAGTATAGACCCCTGGTCGTGTTTATGGTATTGTTTTCGTTGTCTTTTTTTTCTCTCGTTACCGGTTTTGAAGGCACGTTCATTTATCATGGTATTTCCCGTATTGTAAACGTCACTTCCTACCCTTTTTTAAAAATGCGTCACGTTTCTGTAAGTGTGCCGGGCAACGCATATCATTTTGTTACGAACTATAATACGGTGTATAGTGAGAACAAGGAACTCATCCGGGAAGTTGTAGAATTTAAAAAACGCGAGGCTCTTTATCGCCAGCTGTTTATGGAAAATATAAGGCTGCGAAAAATACTCGGTTTTATATCTGATCACCCATTATTTACGTTAAAGCCGGCTACTGTTCTGGAGAGTTATCGCGGGATGCTGCGTATCGATGCCGGGGCAAGAGCGGGTATCAAGCCGTCGATGGGCGTAATTACAAAAGACGGGGTGGCAGGTATTGTCACAGAAGTCGCTGATTTTACATCTACAGTTGCCACACTTCATCATACAGATTGTCGGGTAGGTGCCATGGTGTTGAGGAAACGCCTGCGTGCGTATGATGGTGTAGTGCGGTCGGCAGGAAGTGATTTTTCACATCTGTGTGCTATGGAGTACATTGATATGAAGGATGAAGTGCGCGTGGGGGATATTATTGTTACCAATCCGGAAAGCATTTTTCCCGCGGGCATCACCATTGGACGTATTGTTGCTGTGCGTAGTGGCGAAGGACTCTGGAAAAGTGCTGAAATTTTTCCGGCAGTGGATCCCTATCGCCTGGATGAAGTCATGGTCATTATGCGTGCTGCGGATACACCGGAATATATTGCTGGTCCTCCTGTGGCGCTTCGCCATGAATCCCCGCTGGATTTCAGCAGCGTAGCGAATGATTCCGCTGCACCGGAATCGCCTGATATGAGAAGTTTACAGGAGCGATACGCACCATGATTTATCTACAAAACTCTACTATACGCAATTATATACTTTGGATTGTATGTATTGTATTTACGGCACTCCTTCAGACAAACTGGGCTGAGTTTTTACGCTTTCAGGAGGTTTCCCCCGATATTATCCTTGTACTTGTGGTGTATTTTGCCATTGCCTATGGTGCAGAACGCGCAATGTTTACCGGGGTAATCGGTGGTTTATATCAGGATGTTGCCGTAAATACGACATTGGGGCATCACGTCTTATGTTATGTTATTATCGGTTATATCCTGGGGCATCTGGCAACACGTCTGGTTAGTGAACATGCCGCAGTAAAGGCCGGGTTAGTATTACTTGCAGGTCTTTGCCAGGGAATTTTATTTGTTGCTATCCAATATGTGATCCAGCCGCAGCGCGGCATGATCTATCCCATACTGAATACGGTTGTGCCGATTGCTTTTTATTCAGCCGTGCTCACACCCGTTGTTTTTTTAATCGTTGATCGTATCTTTCGAAGACGAGAACTTATTAGCGATGGAATTCTCTAATGCCAGCCAAGCAAGAAACAGATCGTTACGAAGGGGTAGAGAATCGTATCCAATGGTTGGGTATAGCACTGATGGCGGCAATGATAATTCTTTGTGTTCAGTTCTGGCGCTTGCAGGTTTTATCGCTGGATGAATTTTCAAAACTGGCAGATGAAAATCGGGTCTGGCAAAAAAGATTGGTTTCTGACCGGGGGATTATTCGTGACAGAAATGGTGAATTACTTGCCGATAATCGGGCAAGTGCGGACGTACTGATTGTGCCCGGGGAATGTCCTGATGAAATGTTGGATGCAGTATGTGATAAGTTGAAAAACTGGCTTGATGTTGATGCGGCTGCTCTACGCGATAAAATTAATGCCTATAAAAGCGCTCCTTTTACGCACATAGTGGTTAAGCGGGATGTTACAAAAGCGGATTGTGTACGTATAGAAGAAAATCTATATGCTTTGCCGGGTGTGACCACAATCGTTCATCCCCAGCGACGATATCTTTACGGAGATACAGCGGGACAGATTCTTGGATATTTGGGGGAAATTAACAGTGTAGAACTTGACCAATATGCCAACGGGGACTACAGCATGGGCGACCTGGTTGGTAAGGATGGGTTGGAACGGTATTATGAAGATTTACTACATGGTCAAGACGGCTATATGTTGGTTACGAAGTATGCTTCGGGACAACCGCAATTACGCACAGATCGTATGGGCCGTCCCTATATTGCACAGCGTGATACACGGGGGCATCTTCTTGATTTGGAAGCGCAGCCCACATTGCCGCGCCCCGGGATGCCCTTACAGCTTACGTTGGATATTGGATTACAGCAATATTGTGAAGAAATGTTACGGGGGGAACAGGGTGCAATAGTCGTACTTGATGCGGATACTGGTGCTGTATTTACTATGGCAAGTGCTCCGGGCTATGACCCGGGGGTATTTGTAAATCGCGGCATGAATGAAGAACGTATGGAATTGCTTTCCGGCAAACAACCCAACCCGATGGCAAATCGTTGTTACCGCGAGTTGTATCCGCCGGGTTCTTTGTTTAAAATTCTGCTTGCTGCCGCTGCTCTTGAAGAACACGTGGCGGAACCGGATACGCATTTTTATTGCCCCGGTTATTTTCAGATTGATGGAAAAGGGAGAAGGTGGCATTGCTGGAGAAGAAGCGGGCATGGTTCCACAATGATAAAAGAAGCACTTGCCTATTCCTGTGATGTCTTTTTCTATAATCTTGGACTTAAATTGGGCGTGGATAAAATACATTCCTATGCCAATCGTATGGGACTGGGTGTACCCACCGGCATTGATTTGCCCCGTGAACACCCTGGATTAATTCCAAATCGTGAATGGAAGGCGGCATTGAATGCGGATAAACCGGTATGGGAACAACGCTGGTATCCCGGGGAAACCGTAAAT
>JAGLCZ010000690.1 GCA_023145975.1 Candidatus Hydrogenedentota bacterium
TAACCAGCGTTTAAAGAAATATTTGAGGATGTGTATATGGCTTCGGCAATCCCCGGGAAAGCGTTACTAAGCGCACAACATGTGACCAAGAATTTTGGGGCACAACTGGTGCTTAATGACGTTTCCCTTACCATACATGAGAATGATCGTATCGGGCTTATTGGTCGTAACGGCTGCGGTAAGTCTACACTCCTCCGTATTCTTGCAGGGCAAATGGAGCCGGATGCGGGTTTCACGACACGGGCGCAGGGATTACGTATTGTCATGCTGGACCAACACTGCGTCCTTGATCAAGATCAATCGGTAGGCGACGCTCTGGAATCAGCCACCTCGTTACAACGCAATATGCTAGAACAATGGCGCGACTTGCACGATAGGTTGGCGCACACGCCCGGCGACTGTTGGGAACAGGAAGAAATACGTCAGGAATGCGAGGAACTACAGCACCACATTGACGTACTGCAGGCTTGGAATCTGGATGTGGAAATCAAACGAATTGCCGATGCATTGCGCTTGCCCCCTCTTACACAAAAACTGTCTTCCCTTTCCGGAGGGGAACTGCGCCGTGTGGATCTCGCTGCCAAACTTCTTGAGCATCCCGATGTATTGTTTCTCGATGAACCTACCAACCATATTGATACGGAGAGTGTTGCCTGGATAGAACATTTTCTTGAGAGATATGAAGGTGCATGTGTTCTCGTGACCCATGACCGCTATTTTCTGGATCGATCCACGAACCGTATTGTGGAATTAAACAACAGTTCCGTGTACAGCTACCCCGGTAATTACGAACGCTTTTTGGAATACAAGGCAACCGTGGAAGAAGTGCAGATCCGTACCGAGGCAAACCGTCAGGCATTGATGAAACGGGAACTGGCATGGTATAAACGCACACCCAAAGCACGAGGTACCAAGGCCAAAGCACGTATTGACCGTTTATTTGACGTGCAGGAACAGGGGCCCCCGCCGCCCGACAAAAACTTTGCCTTTGCCATTCCAGAGCCGGAACGCCTCGGTAAAGATATTCTGGAAGCGCGACTGGTCACTCACGGCTATAAAGAACGCGTCCTCTTTACTCATTTTTCTTTCTTTATGCAAAAGGGAATGCGTGTGGGTATTGTGGGTTCAAACGGATGCGGAAAGTCTACTTTGCTGCGGGTGCTTATGGGGCGGGAAGAACAACAGTCCGGCGATGTTCTTATCGGACAGTCAACCCGTTTTCTCTATGTAGACCAAAGCCTTGCCGATATGGATCCGGAGTTAACTGTGCTGGAGTTTGTATCCGACGGACACCGCCATGTGGATGTGGGCAAGCAGCGCATTTATGTTCCCGGTTACCTGGAATCATTCCTCTTTGATAAAAGCTGTATCGATATGCCGGTAGGGCGATTATCCGGCGGTGAACGACGACGGGTTGACCTCGCCAAAAAACTATTGCGAGGCGGTAATTTTCTTGTTCTGGACGAACCGACCAATGACCTGGACTTGTACACATTGCGCGTACTGGAAGAAACTGTCGAATGTTTCACCGGGTGTGCATTGATCGTCAGCCATGATCGCTATCTGCTGAACCGTTTGTGTACCCACATGCTTGTCTTTGAAGAAGAGGGGGACATTGTTCAGATTACAGGCAACTTCAATAATTATATGGTGTACAAAGAACATAAACGGGAAGAGAAAAAACAAGTACGTCTGGAAGAGCAGCGAATTAAACCTTCTGTCATACCAGGCACACCGCAGCAACACCCCGGACTGACTTATAATGAGAAACGGGAACTGAAAACTATTGAAGAGTCCATTCATACGGCAGAATCGGA
>JAGLCZ010000691.1 GCA_023145975.1 Candidatus Hydrogenedentota bacterium
ACATTATAAAACAACGAATTACTTTAACGGAATTTCTTATCATGGCACAGGCACTATCGGCGGTTTATTTGCACCTTGTGTTCTCAACAAAGAAACGAATTGCCTATCTCAACGATGATCAGGTTCATGCTGAAATGTGTGCTTACCTGGGCGGCGTTTCTAATAAACTCGGTGTTTCGTCGTTATTGATTGGCGGCACCGCGGACCATGTTCATGCGCTCTGTCGTTTTGGACGTTCCATTACGTTGGCGGATTGGGTGAAGGAGATGAAACGCGCGTCAAGTATATGGGTAAAAACGCGCGCACCCGAATTACATGATTTTGCCTGGCAATCCGGTTATGGCGTTTTTTCGGTCAGCGTATCGAATATTGAATCGGTGAAGGCATACATTTCGGATCAAAAGGAACATCATAAGAAATTGACATTTAAGGAGGAGTATTGTATGTTGCTCCAAAAACACGGTGTTAAATGGGACGAGCGATATGTGTGGGAGTGACGTAACCCCGTTGGGGTAAAAAGAAGGGGGAGTATCATATACCCGGGGTAGCGGAGTACCGCAACCCCGGGCTGTGTTATGAAATCCCGTTGGGATTATGAATACATGTACTCGTTTTCTACTGTCCTGTATCCGCCGGCAATCGTGGCAGAAAGAAGCAAGAAGGGTGCTGTCTTCGCTGTTGTTTTTCGTTGGAAACCTCCGCAGAACAGAACATTACAGAGTATACATCCCTTTGCGCTTCGTGATAGAATTACGACCCAACAGCATACGAGGTGTAAAACATTTCTATGCTTGAGACGTTATAGTGAGGAAGGACGGATTCCCCGTCCTCGTCTGTGGGAAAAGGAAACTGGTATTATCTGGAAATCAGCATGATAGAAGTACAAGGTTTAACAAAATATTTCGGTTCTATTGCCGCCCTTCAGGATGCAACCTTCAGTATCGAAGCAGGCGAGATTGTCGGCTTCCTCGGACCGAACGGTGCAGGAAAAAGTACTGCCATGCGCATCCTTACCGGGTTTTTCCCTGCGAGCCGGGGCGAAGCGCGTATCGACGGCTACGAAGTACATGAGAATCCCCTCGAAGTGAAACGACGGGTTGGCTATCTGCCCGAGAATGTGCCCCTGTACGACGAAATGACCGTCAAAGGATTCCTCACTTATGTGGCGCGGATGAAAGGGGTCGCCCGAACACAGCAGGCAGAAGAATTAGACCGGGTCATGGAAAAATGCGGCCTTCGCGATATGGGTAAGCGCACGCTTCATCAGCTGTCCAAAGGGTACCGGCAGCGTGTCGGTATTGCCCAGGCACTCACTGGAAGCCCGCCTGTATTGATTTTAGATGAGCCCACAGTAGGGCTCGACCCCGGTCAAATCGTGGATATCCGCAGTATGATCAAAGAATTGGGCGGCGACCATACCGTACTGTTAAGTACCCATATCCTGCCGGAGGTAAGCATGGTATGTGATCGCGTCATCATTATCAGCCGAGGACATATTGTGGCACAGGATACCATGGAACAGCTCACCGCAGCAGGGGGCAAAACCCTGGAGCAGGCATTTATGGATGCCGTCGCGTCTGATCGCAGCAGCGGAACGGAGGAAACACAATGACCAACACCTTCGCTGTATGCCGCCGTGAATTTGCAAGTTTTTTTCTAACCCCCATCGGCTATGTAATTGTCGGCATGTTCGCCGCCATATCCGGCATTGCCTTCGTACTCTCCCTGTTCACCTTTGCCAAAATGTCAGTGGAACCCACAGCATACGGATTTACCACTGCCCCTGATTTTGCGGAAACGCTGTTGAGTCCCTACCTGGTTTTCTGCGGGATGCTGGTTATGTTTTTGACGCCCCTGATCACCATGCGTCTGCTGGCGGAAGAAAAGCATCGGGGCACTATGGAACTGCTGCTTACCTGGCCGTTACGGGATCGGGATATTATTTTCGGCAAGTTCTTCGCCGCCCTGGGCATACTCATCACCATGATGCTGGTTATTGCTGTACACATGGCGTTAATCGGAAGCATTACTCCTTTTGAACCTGCGGTGCTGCTCTTTGGCTTGCTGACGGTATTGCTGATGGGAAGCGCCTTCATCAGTCTGGGACTGTTCGTATCCTCTGTAACACGAAACCAGATCACTTCTGGGACCATTACCTTCGGGATCAGCCTGCTGTTGTATGTGGTGGGTAACCTCGGCGAGAAAATGCCGACTGCCAATCCTGCGCCCCCGGGATGGCCGGAAATTCTGCGCACCTTTATTGGACATGCCTACGCGCTGCTTCGCGGGTTGGCTATGGAGCTTTCTGTAGATGCCCATGCCGGTGAAATGGCACTGGGCATTGTACAGCCCCGTGATATTGCTTATTATCTGTTGTTTACAGCCTTCTTCCTGTTTCTCACCTTCCGTGCCTTTGAGAGCCGGAACTGGAGAACATGATGCAAAAAAAATCTATGAAACGAATCTTCGGCATTGCAGCACTGGTAACACTGACACTAACCCTGAACTTACTGGTATGGACGCAGGCTTTCTTTTCCTTCGCCGTGCTTGCACCGTTAGCAGCAACGACACTGCTCGCTCTGGGCTGGATTGTGATGACACTGCTGACACTGGCAGAACACCGTGCCCTTGAGGATCGGACACTGGGCGGGCTGAATGCCGTCTTTTCTTCAACCCTATTTCTGGGCGTATGTATTGTGCTGTATCTGCTGGCGAGTGCCTGGGATACATCCTGGGATCTCACCGAAGAGGGCCGCCGCAATCTGTCACCGCAAACCGTTCAGGTATTGCAGGCCATGGATACCGAAGTGGAAGCCGTCTGTTTTTTTCTGCAGTCGGATGAAGAACTGGTCGCCATTGCCCGTGATAAAACACTCCGTTTCCTGAAACAATGCCGGCAATACACGCCGTTATTAAAAGTGGAGCTGCTCGACCCCACCATAGACCGGGCACGTCTTGAAGCCATGAACATTACCCATGCTTCCGTGCAGGGCACCATCGTGCTGCGTTCTGGGGAACGGCAACGGGTTATTATCCTTTCCGGAGGCAGCCCGCGTCTCGAGGAACGGGACTTCACAAATGCACTGATCAATATTCTGCGCAAAACAGAACCTAAAGTATACTTCCTGACAGGGCACAAAGAGCGGGATATCCTTGACGAAGACGAAGAAAAAGGCGGGAGTATATTGGGCAATCTGCTACGCGGCGAATCGTATCATGTCGAACGGTTTGCCATCAAGATAAGTAATCCCATACCGCCGTCAGAAGCGGATATTGTGGTGATTAACAACCCGACCATGGATTTGCATCCCGTTGAAATTGACGCATTAAACACTTTCGTAAAACGGGGCGGACGCCTCGTGCTTTTTATCAATCCCTGGCGCAGTTCTGCATCGGGGTATGCCCGGGGTGAACAATTGCGCCCCTACATCGAAAAAGAATTCGGCATAGCCATTGGTAATGATATCGTCATTACGGATCAGGCGGCGAATATATGGCAAGCCGAATTAACGGTAGATAATACGCCCTACGAGAATATCGAAGACGGGTTTATGGCGTATCGGGGTGCATTCAATCTAAATCATCCTATTACCCGCGCTTTCGATCAAACGATGATGCTGCAGGCTATGCGCAGCGTTTCCATTTCAAAGAATAAACCAAAAGGGGCTTCTGTCATCGAACTGCTGCGCACCACCCCGGATTTCTGGGCGGAAACGGACACCGAAAAACTGCTGCAGGCAGGACAGGGCAAATGGGATGACGGAGAAAGAAAAGGACCTGTACCCCTCGCAGCAGTAGCGATTCTACCCGTGGATAAAGAAGACAGCCCGCAAGGCTATACCGATACCCGCATCGTTGTAGTAGGCGATTCTGATTTCGCATCCAACGCCAATATCATTATTCCCGGAAACCTTAATTTCCTGATGAATACCTTTGCCTGGCTCAGTGAAAGCGAAGACCTCATTGCCATGCGTCCCACGGGACGGGAAACGCCGCCGCTTATTCTTTCGGAAGCACAGCGACGCACTATCGCATGGATTGCCATTATGCTTACGGTGCAACTCACCATTCTCGCCGGACTCGCCGTGTATGCACTACGGAGAATACGTTAATGAAACTGCGTCATACCTTCGGCATGTTACTCCTGCTCCTCCTGCTGTGCGCCGTCTACTACGGACTGCAATACTACCGCATACAACAGCAGGAAACAGCACGGGTCGCCAGAAAAGTATTTCAGTTTGAACCGGAAGATTTACGGCAATTGACTATTGACCGTATTGATGAACCCGCCTGCAAAGCGAAGTGCAGCGCAGACGGGGTTTGGAAAATTTTGGAACCCAACATCACAATCACACCTTTTCAAATGATGTGGGGACGGGTTGCAGAAAAACTCTCACAAACACTCAACGAGCATACCGTGCTGTCGCAGCTGACCGATCCCGCACAATACGGACTGGATATCCCCGTGTTGGTTATCGCAGGGGAAACGAAAGACGGGGACACCTTCCAACTGAAATTCGGGGAAATTGACCCCACGCAGCGGAGTCGTTATGCCTGGTTAAATGACGGCGACTTGTTTCTGGTAAAGACAGATACGTACTTTGAGTTAAACCGATCCCTTGATGAGCTGCGACACCGCTTCCTGGTAAATGACCGGGAAGCCGCCCTGATAGAAATTGACTTTGCATGGATATGGGGCGGCAGGGAAGAAGATGCAGCGGGTGAAGAGAAGGAGACGCCGAAAATCGGCGAAGAATCCATTGCTGTACTTGTCAAGCGCGATGCAGTAGATACACCGTGGCGTATGACTGCACCGAAAGAAGCCCCTGCCAATCATCATGCAGTACAGGCACTGGCAGCCGAATTGCAATACGCCGTGTGCAAAGAGTTCATCGACACCCCGGAAGACCTCAGCGATTATGGCTTGAATCCCGCACGGGCACGGATCACGGTGAAGGACGCCGACTCGGGTGAAGAGCAAATCCTGTGGATTGGTGCTCCCGATGAATCTCCAGACAAAAAAGGACTTTTTGTGAAACGGGAACATGAAGACGCTGTGCTGGTCATTGACCCGCATCTAGTCGCATTATTACCGCACGACCCGTTGGAATGGCGCGATAAACGCCTGCTGACACGGCGTGTCAGCGACATTAACCGTTTGGAATACACCACCGAATTTGACGGGTTCGTGTTAGAGAAAAAGGACGGAGGAGCGTGGTACCTTTCCAAACCCGTCATGGATAAAGTAAATGGACCTGCTGTATCCGGATTCCTAAGTTTCTTTAAAGAAATTGAAGGCGGAAAATTCGTTAAGAACATAGACGAAAAAACCGCATTCGCAACCCCTGCGGCGCATATAAAACTACATTTTGAGAACGAATCAACAGCGAAAATTCTCATTGCCGCTCATCCCGCAACCCCCGAAGAATTTATTGCCCTGCAGGATTCCGGGGGTATTGTATCCCTTTCAGAAAGTGCCGCAAAAATGCTGCTCACAGACAGTGAAAATTTCAGGTCACGGGAAATACTGCGGTTTAACAACACAGACGTTACGGAATTAGCCTTTACTTTTGAAGGGGTGGACTATCACATTATCAGACGGCATAAACAATGGATTTTGAAAGAACCCGAATCTATGCAGCTGCACAATCAAGCCGATGTTGCAGTACTCCTGGACGCGATTAATCCCCTGTTTATGACAGGCAGTGTCACCACGGAAACTCCTGAAGAAGGGAATATCTACGGACTTGACACGCCGGTACTTGATCTTAAAATCACCCTCGACAACGAAACCGACGCGCCGCACACCCCCGTAACACTTCATATTGGCGCACCCAACCCTGCCAATACCAATGAGCGTTTTGTACAATCCAGTACCCGCGATGGTATCTATCGTATCAGCCAGGAAGTAATGGATGAAATCCGGGAAGCCCTGGGCGGTATCAACTAATTGCGGAAATAAATCCGTAGATATCCTGCATTTTGAGGCATTTTCCGTTATATTTGCTCAGGTATTTGTCGCAAAATATCGATTGTCATTTCGGGGTAATTATTTAGCTCGAGGTGTGCCAGCACATTGGGGGTGGTATCTCCGCTAGTCAGTATGGTAGCAATTCACCCTAACCATTCATTCCGTAGGGGCGGACCTGTGTGTCCGCCCGATTATGATTTTCTATCCATTTGCTGAAGAAAAAACACCTTGAGGAAGTATTACGCCTTTGCAAAGGCAATCAGGCAAAAGCGGCACGTATCCTGAACATAGGTCGGAACACTCTCTGGCGTAAAATGAAATCCTGGGAGAAAGAAGCAGAGAGTTCCCTATAAATCGCTTAGTCGCTCTCCAAGAGAACTCGTATTTTCAATCGCTGCTTCAATTTCTTTAATCGCCCGGGTATCTTTATTTTCTTTTGCCGTTTCCATCGCCTGTAATAAATTACTGCGCATCTGCTCCAACTGCATCTGAAACATATCTTTCATTTCATCATGGGTAGGCATACGTTTTTTTAGTATGGCACGGAAACCCATCATAACCCCTGCAGGATCAAATTTACCGCAATCCACAGGATCGGTATCATTAATACCGTCAACAACAACAATATCGGCATGTTCACGAAGAAATTCAAGGAGCAAATCTTCTGTCAAGACACCGCTTACTTTTTCTTCTTCGCATTTCTGAAACAACATACTAACAGGCATCAACGGATTTACCGCTTGGCGCAACGCCTTCAGGCAAACTTCTTCCACACGTTCTATACTCATTTTTTTTCTCCGGGGAAAAGGAAGGATAGTAATGGGACACTTCTCCTGTGATTCCATTGGCAATCAGGTTATTCTTCGAGTAAGTTCACTTCGCTAATGATCCACGCATCCTTGTTGATACGCACGGTTTTTATTTCATGGGGGCTAAACTGCAAATCAAAGGATTTATCAAAATAAGGCAAATGTAATCGTGTTTCCGACGGGTGCCCGGAAGTTTCATAGCCTCGAATAATAATATCCTCACTGTCTTCACTGCATTTAATAACACTCAGCAACACGTTTTCGGACTCTGTACCCAGTAATCCTTCCTGCAGTTTCTGGTTGCCCGGATGCGCAGATTCCAAATGAACAACAGCAGGGGCATTTAGTTCCCAAGCCCGCTTGACCACATGTGCATCACGCCAGTCCCCGTCATGAGGCACTATTGAAAACTTCATCCTATGCCAGCCCTGATCCATAATAGGCCAACATGCGTTTTTGTCATATTGCCCATTATCATGATGGGCATAAGCGGGACTACGCAGCAAAGTAATACGCATCACGCCGTCCCGTATATCAAAGCCATATTTACAATCATTGAGTATGGCAACCCCATAGGGCCGTCCTTCGATAGTGCCCGTTAAATCAAACCACTGCTGACCCGGTTCTTCACCCCCATCAGCAGCCCGTTCCTGATATCCATAGGGTGCATCGTATGCAGCAACACCATCTGCTACATTTGTTTCAAAACCAAGTTTTAGAGTCTCGTACTCCTGCTGCCAATTGACGCGAAGAGAGCAGTCAATATGCGCTAAATCACGATATATCGTATATTCCGTTATCGCCTGTGATTTTCCATATTCCGATACCACCCGTAACGTTACACAAACTTCCCCTGCTTCAACAATCCGAATATCCGTGGCAGAAAAACGCCCTGCTTCCACACGGTATCCCTCCACACTATGTCCCCAGGTATCACTGGAATCTACCATAGCAGAAAGAATATGTCCCCCTTTCAACACTTCAAGGTTAAGAGCAACATCGAATAACCGTGTTATCTGACCTGTATGGGAATCAAATTCAATACGCCACCACATATTTTCAATAAAATTGCTCCCGGAATTCAGCGGCAAAGTAAATTTATATTTTTTCTTTTCAGAACGGGCATGAAATACACGATAACCCATAGCCGGTAACTGTCCCAAAAAAATACGTCGTTTATGATCTATTCGTTCACCCCGAATTTCCTGGCTGGGAATAAGTTCCTCATCTGCATTTACAATATGATAGGAGCGGCCAATACAACGCTCCGTTATGGGCGGGGCAATGAGAACCGCATTTACAGGCCACGGCATTGGATTAAAAGCAATTATTGTATTTCCTGCTGCGGTGGTGTCAATAGTACGTGCAATAGACTGTATCGCTGTATTTGAAATAACATCTGCGCGATGCCGCGCTGCCCCCAGTTGATCCCGCGAATCCTG
>JAGLCZ010000692.1 GCA_023145975.1 Candidatus Hydrogenedentota bacterium
GAAACGGCAAAAATCGCTATTCGTGCTGCTATGACCGGTCACCTGGTATTCAGCACACTCCATACCAATGATGCGCCTGAAGCTATAAGTACATTGCGCAATATGGCAATACCTCCATTTCTAATCGGTTCAGCACTGACGGCAATTATAGGACAGCGACTGGTACGTAAAAACTGTAAATCCTGCACAAAATCTTTCAAGCCAAACACCACCTTACTCAAATCTATTGGATTACCCGCCAGTGTCAAAAAATTGTACCGGGGAAAAGGCTGCCAAGCATGCCATTTTACAGGCAACTCAGGTCGTACCGGTATCTTCGAAGTATTCGAAGTAACACCAGGCATACGTGAACGCATTGCTAAGGAAGACACCATTAAATCCATTCTAAAAACTGCCAAATTTACATCAATGGCAACCCATTGCCGCAGCAAAGTAAAATCCGGACTGATAAGCCCTGAAGAATACTTACGCGTTATAAGACTATAACGCTAATATGACATACGATTTTAAAGTACAAAAAGCAATATAAAGGTAACCGAATGATAGTAAAGCATTCGCTGATTTTCATAGTGATTTGTGGTATCGCTGGAACCATGTCGGCAGATCCAATGCGGTATCCCTATTGGCAAATGATAAAGGAATCTGTCAGTAGTATAGAAGCACAACCGCCGCGCCCCCAAAGCATTTCCGAAAACAACCATAAAACCAATATTGAATATCCGTTTGAAATGCTGCGTCACCTTCGTGCCGCAGATTTGCTCAGAGCAGCTGTTGAAGGTGCACAAAAGGCACGGCTTCAAGCGGCACTCGGGAAATCAGAAAACGAAATTGAAACGCTCGTCCTGAAAAATGTTTCTCTTGCCCTCGAATATTTGCCCATGCTAATTCGCAGCGAAAGCGATCTTGAAGAAATTGCATTACTAATGGCTAAGCGTGAAGAAGATAAGGTATTACGGCTTTATCTGCTCCAAAATAGTTTCCCCGGATTTGCCGCTCCCAGTTTTCTATCCCTTTCATTTTCTGAAATTATCCCGGATAATGAAGAAGTCTTTTCCAAATGGACACATCACATTGCTTCACACCCCTCCGAATACCCGGAACTTCAATGTGTTGCGCTACGCATCTGTTACGCAAAATTACTTCAGCAGTACAACGCAATACTTATAAACGATCCAGCCGTTGCAATATTGATGGCAACAACAAACGATCAGGATGCCCTTACACTCACCCAAAAGACTCCCGTCGAACTGTCGAAAGACACCCATACCGCACTAAAGCAATGCAGAAGGAAATTTCATAACTTTGCATTTGAAATAGCAGGACATATTGCTGAAGGCAGCGTCAGAGATGAACGTGTAAAAGAAATAACACGTCAGATACTTGAAGAAATGTGCAGCACTATCCCAAACATCAGTAAAGGAATCATCACCACATTTCTTGAAGGAAAACCTTTTGTATCAACTCCTTTTCCACAGCTGCCGACAGAAGAGGATTCCTCTGAAATTGAAGGGAGCGCCCCGCCATTGCGACTGGATAAACTAATCGAACAGAATCCCCCCGGATGATAGTACCTTTAAGTCTTACTTGCTTTTCACAACGCTAAAAAGCTGCGTATCTTTTCGGTCTGTCGCATTCGTCGCGGTATCTCCTCGGGGATAAGCTTCTCTTCTTTTCCTACCGCCACCCAACCGGGTTCCACCTCAACGGAGAAATCAAGATGCCGCATCATATACTCAATCAAGGGCTGAGTGCATATCCGCCGGGCAAAGGCATCCTGGGTTGCGTATACGGCAAATGAATCAGAGAAGCCTTCGATATCAAGAAATACCTCTTCGTAACCGACTATATGCCCCAACACTTCCAGCATGGAACGCGGATAAATTCGTAGTGACGGACATGTACTGGCATGACGCAACACCACAAAACTGGAAAAATGCCATATTTTTTCATTGGCCATCCCCGTACTGAACATGTAGTCAAAAATATAGGTTTCCATCTGATGATGTACTCCCCATAGAATATTGGAGGCATGCCGCCCCCGTCCCCGCCTCTGCTGCCGCAAAAAGGCGAAGCGACGCGGTATGGCGTAGCTTCTGTAATAATACTGAAATTTAAGGAGGGTTGCTATTTCCAGGAATGCACGCCGCCGCAAAAAATTATAGTAAAAAAACAGGCTGATAGACAGTACCAGCACACCGCCTATAAAAACCAAAAACAGTATGTCGGAAAATGTATCTCCCAAAGCACTTACTCTCGCATGTATACTATAAAAACACTGGAGCATCCTATATAAAAGAGCTCCCTATAATAAATCTTATCTATTTTAATACTTCCGCAATGGCATCACACAACACATTCATGTTAGCTTCAGTCATGCCCGCAACATTAATCCTACCAGAACTGACGATATATATGGAATATTTCAACCGCAAATCCGCCACCTGCTCACGTGTCAAACCGGAAAATGAAAACATGCCGCGCTGTTGCTTAATAAAAGAAAAGTCCTGCTTCACCCCGGCTTCTTTCAATGATTTCACAAATAAACCACGCATCCCATTGATTCTCTCGCGCATATCGGCAACTTCCTGCTCCCACATTTCGCGCAATGCAGCATCACTCAAGACCTCTTTCACAATCATACCGCCTAATGCCGGTGGATTGGAATAATTGGCACGAATGACCTTTTTAATATGGCTCATGGCCCGTGCAGACGCATCCTCAGACTTGCCCACAATAGTCACTGCCCCACAGCGATCACGATACAAACCAAAATTTTTGGAATAGGAA
This sequence comes from Candidatus Hydrogenedentota bacterium, assembly GCA_023145975.1. GTDB lineage: Bacteria > Hydrogenedentota > Hydrogenedentia > Hydrogenedentales > CAITNO01 > SLFT01. The sequence goes on from JAGLCZ010000692.1 coordinate 2,788, forward strand.
CTGCAAACCAATAACTCATCAACTGTGTCTGCAAGAATACGCAACCCACGGGCATCTTCTTCAAGCCCATCCCCAAAGCCCTGATATGCAAAATCAACCAGCGGTAACAGCCCCTGCTCCTTCAAAAGAAGTGACAGCGCCTTCCATTGCTCTATACTGAAATCCACACCACTGGGATTATG
>JAGLCZ010000693.1 GCA_023145975.1 Candidatus Hydrogenedentota bacterium
GCAATTTTACCCAAATGCCCAATGGAAGCGGAACGATGACCTGCATTTACAGGGGCGATACATTCTTCCCGCGATTCGATACAATCGATAAAATCTCTCATGTGATTACGCTGTAACCGGAACCGGAACTTATTGTTTCTTCCCCGTTTTTTCAGAAGTTTTTCATCACTTGCTTTTATGGTACCGCGGTCAACATAGAGCCATTTTCCCTTTTCTCCAAAGAACATGGTGCCCAATTCACCACAGGCCTTGAATTCATCCGGCATTTCTGCCGCGCTGGCGACTGTCATGGTCGTACCATTATGGTATTTACAATTGAACATATACTTTTCAGGACCGTTGTAAATATTGTTGCGTTTTTGGGTAAGTTCCCAAAGTATTCCTTCTACTTCCACAGGACCTGTGTGATCCCAATCCATTGCCATGTGCGCAATATCAGCATGATGACCGATCCAATCCATCATTTGTCCGCCGCCAAAACCGAGCCACCAACGCCAGTCCCAGTGGTATCGTTCTGGATGAAAAGGAGTCCATTCTGCTGGTCCCACATAGAATTCCCAATCCAGCTCCGGCGGTGGTGCAGGGAATTCATCTGCCCATAAGGCATGGCCGTCATTCGGCAGGGCGACCTGGATATGTTTTATTTCACCAAGATATCCGTTACGGACAATTTCACAGGCTTGTTTAAAGTTCGGTGCTGAGCGCTGCATACTGCCGGTTTGAAATACACATTTATTTTCCTGGACAGCCTTAACAACGGCCTTACCTTCTCCCAGCGACCATGTCAGCGGTTTTTCACAATAGATGTCCTTGCCGCGTCGTGCCGCTTCTACGCAGACCAGGGCATGCCAGTGGTCTGGCGTTGCTACAATAACAGCATCAATATCGTCCCTGACAAGTAACTCGCGGTAGTCAGCATAGGTCGCACAGGAATCATCTTCATAAAATTGATCCACCAATGCCTTCGATTCATTAAGGCGATTGCTGTCTACATCACAAAGGGCAACGATATGGGTGTTTTTATGTTTGATGGCATTTTCAGTTAATCCCCGTGCTTGCCCGCCCGTTCCAACAACACCGATGTTGATGCGGTTATTGGCTGCAGTAGCATTATTTGCTCCCAGAGCAGAAGCAGGAATAATATAGGGGGCTGCCATTGCAGTGCTGACTCCACCCAGAAACGAACGCCTTGACATAGACTTTTTATTATTCTTTTTCATATAGGTCTTTTCCGTATTTGATGTAACTGTATCCAATACCCAGCAGTATATAACAAAAAGATGATAGCACAGATACTCCCTTTGGACAACTATTTCTCAGGTGTTGCTGCACCATTTTCATCATAGTGTCCGACGAGGCTTCGCCGTGCATTCATAGATCGGGTGACTTAAAAGGATTCATCTTTGCGGAGAATGCGCCATTTGCGATAGGGAAGATCGGCGAGCATAATATTGCCAATACGGGTGCGCTTGAGTTGATGGACCGTTAGACCGACCAATTTGCACATACGCCTGATTTGACGTTTTTTCCCTTCCCATAAAATAAACTTCAGTTGGTTTTCATTTTGTAGCGTTACCTGTGCTGATTTCAGTTCTTTTCCATCCAGTGCTAGACCGTGATTGAGCCGTCGCAATTTATCCTTCGTTAGATTTCCGGAGAATCGTATCAGATATTCCTTGTCAATTTTGGTGTCATTGCCAATCAGTTTTCTTGCTAAAACACCATCCTGGGTGAATACCAGTAGACCGTGCGAATCAATATCCAGGCGTCCGGCAGGTGCAAGTCCGGAAAGATCATCGGTGGGGAGTATGAGATTCTCTCTGTTTTTTTCATACTGGTTTTCTGGAATAATAAGGGAAACTGCCGGAGTATAGCCTTTTTCCGGTTGGCTGGATACTATACCTACGGGTTTATGGAGTAGTACGGTGATCTTTTTTCCTAATGCAATATTTGCCCGTTTATCCAGGGTGATTTCTGCATCAGGCATGATGCGTGTTCCAGGTTCTGTAATCTTGTCACCTTGTACATATACCCAGCCCTTTGCGATTAGAGCTTCGGCTTCACGGCGGGAGCATATTCCGCGTGCTGCCATTATTTTTGCAATACGTGTTGGTTCCATAGGGGATGCAATGTGCTATAGTAGCGTTGTATTAAATGTTTTGTAAAAAATGATGCGTGCTTCATCGAAACTTTATAGGCACGCTGAGTATCTACTATACGGTATGAGAGTATTGTTCAACAAGTTAATTATTATTAAGGTCGTATTTCTACTGGGTTGTATTTTGTTGGCGTTTCCTTTCGGATGCGTTACTTCAGACAACGCGGAGAATGATCCCGTAGGGCGGGAGGGTATTCCCCTTGCACCGCCCTCTTTTCCTTCGGTGACCTTTGAACATGAAATGGGTTCCGTGGGTGATGCCATTCGAGCCCTGGGGGTACAAAGGGAAGGCGGGGTAGTGCTCATGAGTGGGTTGGAAGAGAGAGCACTTCCAAAAGTCATCTTTCGTCATACCCCTTATCAGAATGTTATCACACAGATTGCTGATGCTATTGAATGTGATTGCCTGTACACGTCTTCTTACTACTTAATTTTACCAGCGGCATATCATGCTTTGCAGAATTTACAGATTTCAGAAGATTTGGATGTGCGTTATAAGAGCTTATCTGCATCGGTGGCTTTCGGCGCGAAGACAGAATTGTACAACGCATTTTCTATGCTTGGCGCGAGTCTCGATATCACAATTATTGCCGATAACATGATTGCAGAGGCGCGTTGCGGCGAGTTATTTCTTGCAAATGCTCCTTTTCCTGTTATATTGGAAGCGGTACTGCAGTCTGCCCGGATTGCTCCGGGGACTTTCGTGGTGGAGAGTACCCCCGAATATATTTTTATACGGTCACTTCAGAATAGGGGTACAGAAAGTAGAGTAATTAATTCATCAACATTAACCCATGAACAAAAGGCGTTATTGGATGAAGAGGTATCCCTTATTCTACCAGACAGAAAAGCAGCTGCCCGAAATACTCTTGCGGCAGCTCCCATTACTTTGCAGGAGGCGCTGTTACCTTTGACCGTACAATTGGGAGTCGAAATCGTAGTCCAAAAGAAGCTGGGTGATATCCCCATAAATCCGTGCAGGATGAGTGCTGTTAATCTGGAGACAGCATTAACCCTGTTACTTCGTCAATGGCCGCTGCCGGGTTTTGGCTTCGAGGTACAGGAAGGAAGAATTTTAATACGGGAGAGGGAATAGGTACTTTTTACTGGTGTCCAGTATGTCCGAATCCGCCGTCACCTCGTGTTGTATCGCTTAACGCAGCCATTTCTTTCCATGAAACATGTACGACTGGTGCTATGATCATTTGCGCAATACGATCCCCCCGATTTATGCTTACAGACGCATTGCCAAGGTTTACCAGCAATACCTTGATTTCACCACGATAATCAGCATCTATTGTACCAGGGGCATTTATCATTGTAATGCCGTCTCGTAATGCCCAGCCGCTTCTTGGTCGTATCTGCGCTTCGAATCCCGGCGGGATGGCAATGCACAACCCCGTAGGGATTGCAATACGTTCCCCTGCGTGAAGCGTTATGGATTGGGACACAGCAGCACGAAGATCCATGCCGCTGGCATGCTGCGTTTCGTACGTCGGTAATGGCAGATCCTTACTTTCCGGAAGTTGCTTTATTTCTATAATGATATCTTTGTATTTCATAATTCAATCTCTTCGGGGGTCCAGGTCCCGGCAGGTCCTAACAGCAGCAGTGCACATGAATCCTGCTGGAAATGCTGCTGTGCAAATTCTTGTATGGACATTATTGTTACTGCGTCTATGTGGTCAACAATCTCTTCTATGGGAATAATCCTGTTGTTGAATAGAAGCCCTTTTGCCATACGTGCCATGCGCGTATAGGTATTTTCAAGGGCCATGAGCATACCGCCTTTCAGCTGTTCACGGCTGCGATCCAATTCCTCCGGGGTGATGGGTTCTTCGCGCATTCGTCGTAGCTCTTTAAACGTTAATTCCAAGGCGCGTTTAGCGTTATTGGGAGCTACGGCTTCATAAATCCCGGTCATACCCACAGGGATATGATTGATATGATAGGCGTAGATATTATATGCCAACCCTTCCTGTTCCCGGATGATTTCAAATAGGCGCGAGGTACTGCCCCCACCCAGCACGCCTGTTAGCAGACTGCATAGATACCGTTTTTCATCCAGTGCAGAAGGTCCCGGCATGGCAATACTGATGTGGGTTTGCGAAATGGGACGTTCCACCACTTGTATGCCTGCTTGAAAAGAGGGGGCACTGTCCAGGCATGGGGCATCTTCTGAAGGTAATTTATTGAAAATCTCTGTAACTTGCGCGAGTACATCCGCTTCATTAAAATTACCGGCTATGGAAAAGACCATATTCGATGGTTTATACCAAGTATTGTAAAACTGCTGGATATCTTCATGTGACAGGGTTGCTACTGTGTTGGCATAGCCGGATACGGGTCTTCCCAGAGCATGGTTTGGCCAGTGAAATTCAGAGAGAATATCGTGAGCCAGTTCATCCGGGGTATCTTCAATAGATGCAATTTCCTCAAGAATAACGCCGCGTTCCTTTTCCATATCCGGGAACGTGGAATTGATAAGGATATCTGCCAATATCTCAACGCCCACTCCCACATGTTTTTTAAGCATGCGTACATACAGCGTTGTGTATTCGCGTGAAGTTGCCGCATTAAGGTAGCCGCCCCTGCTTTCAATTGCATCCATGATTT
>JAGLCZ010000694.1 GCA_023145975.1 Candidatus Hydrogenedentota bacterium
CGTCCACCAACCCCCGAATGTATTGTCGGCAAGCGTAGCGGTCGGCAGAGTGCCGTATGCGTTTCCCACATTGTAGGTATCACTGGCGGACGAAGGTGTGCCGGCCCCGGCATCAAAGGTTGCCGTGCTTGTCCAAACCGCCGTTGGACACCCGCCATAAGCTGCGCCCCACCCTGTCGTTCCCGCAACATAAAAAACATCAGGAAGCGTGGCCGGCATGGGATCACCACTCCCACCGTCGGAGGCAGGCGCATCGCCGATAAAGAAAACTTTTTCCAACGCCGGACAGTCAGAAAAGGCCATATTGCTGATATTGGTAACCCCGCCAGAGACGATCAGGTTCGTCACGCCACGACACGACAAATATGCGTTTCTGCTAATATTTCTCACGCCATCGCCAATAATAATGCGTTGCAGACCTGTGCAAAACAGGAATGCCCCATATTCAAGATTTCCAACACTGTCGGGCATTCCTACATGGATGAGGTTAATGCATCCGTTGAAGGCCTCATATCCGACAACAGCGATGTTCTCCGGAATTTCATATGACCCGGATTTCCCTGCCGGGCATTGAAGCAAACAGGTTTTACTCTTGTCAAAGAGGACACCATCTATATCTGAAAAAGACGGGTTGGATGCCGCCACAGCAATATTCGTCATGCCGCCGCACCTCCCAAAGCCACGTATCCCTATCGTGGTAACTCCGGCTGGAATGAACACATCCCTGAGTCCGTCGCTGTACTGAAAGGCACTCACGCCAATGCTTACCAAACCGGAACCGAAAGTTATGTTTGTCATCCCGTCACAATAAGCAAAAGAAAATCCGCCAAGAGATGTCAGACTGTCAGGCAACGAAACATTTTTTAATGAATCACACCCGCCAAAACCGTGATCTTCAATACTGATGACACCTTCGGGAATCGTTACAACTGTCAATCCACATCCTGAAAATGCGCCCTGTCCAATGATCGTCACACCGGAGGGAATTGTGTATGCAGCATCAATCCGGCCTTTTGGATACTGCAACAGACTTGTCTGAGTCTTATTAAAGAGCACTCCGTCCGAGCTTGAGTAAACGGTGTTCGAGACTGCAACCACGATGTTTGTCAACGGGGTTCCGCTAAAGGCCTGGGTATCGATGGATTGAACATTGTCTGAAATCAGAATGTCTTTCAGTGAATCACATTCGAAAAAAGCACAGTAACCAATATCCGTCGTGGACATTGAGAACGTCACATTCGTCAGATTCGAACAATAAGAAAATGCGTAGTACCCAATCTCCTCAACATTGGGACCGATCACGACATTCGTCAGGCTGGTACAATACTCAAAAGCCTGATCCCCGACACGTGTCACTGGGAACCCGTCAATGCTTGGCGGAATAAGCACACTGCCGCCAGATCCGATATATTCGGTGATCTCAACTTCTCCTGCATTCACTGTGTATTCAAAATCTGAAGCCGCTGCAAAAATTGTCCACAAAGCATAAAGTGTGTGGTCGGCGGTCAGAAGTGGAACAACCGTATTGGTTGCAACTTCTTCCCCGCCTCCGCCAGGTTCCGTCTGCCATCCCAGAAAACGATATTCGCTGTTATTGGCAGCGATCGGCAGTTCTCCATAGACATGCCCCACGTGATATTCCCGCGTTGAGAAAGAAGCCGTTCCTCCTGCCGCATCAAAAAATGCAGTTGTTGTCCAAACCACCGTGGAACACCCGCCGAAGGTACTTCCCCATCCGCTTGTTTCAGAAATATAGTTGATGATTGTAACCGTGGAACTGAAGGCCGAAAGTCCCTGTACAGCAGGCGCATCACCCTTGAAGTACAGGTTTGAGAGACTGCTGCAAGAATGAAACGAGTAATCCCCGATATTGGTTACACTATCGGGAAATATGACGCTGACCAGATTGGCACAATTGGAGAAGGCCGCCTGCCCTATGTCCGCCAAACCGAACCCCACAATGACATTCGTCAGGGCATTGTTGTCTGCAAAAGCCCGTGTTCCAATCTTCGTTACCGTTTCATTCTCAATAACAGGAGGAATCGACACATCGCCACCCATCCCTGTATACCCTGTAATCGTGACTTCATTTCCGTCAACCGAATACAAAAAATCATCAACGGGAGAATATAGCGACTCCGCCCAGTTGGCATACACTGTGTGCCCGGTAACCACAAAAGGGACGAGTGTGTCTGTCGTAACTTCCGTTCCTTCACCATCAGGTTCAGTCCACCATCCCTCAAACGTATACCCATCGCGGTCGGCGGTCGGCAAAACACCATATGCATTCCCCACATTGCATACTTGAGTTGTGTACGAAGCGACGCCATCACAGGCATCAAACGTCGCCGTACACGTCCAGACAGCCGTTGGACGGTCGCCCAGCAGTGCTTCCCACCCAGTTGTGCCGGCGACCCGATAGACAGTTGGCGTTACCTTATAGAACGTATAGTCGGCAACCGAGGAGGGCGCATTTCCTTTAAAATATACGCCTTGCAAATTCGCACACTGATAAAACGAAAAATTATTCAAGGCTGTTGTATCCTCGCCCAGGATCACATGTACCAGCGACGAGCATCCCAAGAACATGTTGTTGCCGATAAAGGTAAAACCGTTGCCAAGAACCGCATTTGTCAGACCGGTACAATTATTAAACATGAAGTCAGGATAAGCACACAGAACACCATCGGGAATGGTAATGCTTGTCAATGTTGTGTTCGCATAAAAAAAATCATAGCCTGTGCGCTGGATAGAGACAACGGGTTTATTTTCGATAAACGGCGGAATATCAACATCTCCGCCGGCACCCCCATATCCTTGGATATAGATTGCTGTACCACTATTGAAGTAACTAAAGTCGGAAGCTGGCGAGTAGGCCTCTGCCGAAAAAGAAGCAAGCCCGCATATACAAAAAAAGATGACGCCTTTTGGCAAGTTCAACAAACGTGTCCGCATAATACTCCCTATTACTTAGCAATATAAAAAATCAACTTGAGAAAAAGATAACGTATAATACCTATTATATCAACAAAAAAACTTTTTGTGTGTTGGGCGGTGAGCAAAAGTGGAATTCTCGGGCGAGCAAAAGTGGAAGGTCTATATTTACATGCACGCTCGGGCGCGAGAGAGGCGTCGTCATGTATCGTACGCACTTCGAATCGCTCTTATTCGCACATATAACGAATTCTTCGGGAAACTTGGCTCCATTTCAGAACTGATATCGTGCCCACCTGAAACCGCAACTTCAACCGCACGCTTGGCGCTCTCCTGGCCTTTGACATCGGAAAATCCTCAATCTTGTTTCGCTCACTCTGAATCAGGTCGGAGATCAATTTCCGCTGACTTTTTCGCCGTAGGCTGTTTTTTGCGGCGATTGTGATCTTTTGCGGATGATAAAAACGTGTAAAAAACAAGTAATCCGATATGAAAAAATATCACCGGCATCTTGACTTAAAACTTAATTCTGATTATTATGCGAGTGTTAGATGAGTTGGTGTTTGTTTGTTGGCCGGGTCAAGTTGGCTTGGGTAATGTGTAACTGCGATCAGTGAAGGTGCACAACCTTAATAAGCACTATTTTTAATTTTCAGGTTTGCCCCCTGTGCGGTCATGCCCCCTGTGCAGTCACGGGCGGTCAGGCACCGGTGCGGTCAACGATACACCATTCTTAAAACGAGGTAATCATGCGGAATCTAAAGCGGTTACGGGGGCGCTGGTACGCTTTGACGAGTTGTAGTCGGTCTACGTGCGTAGTGGCGGTGTGGTCCTGCTTGGCGGTGATATCGGGCTTGGCTCAAGGGACATCGGAGCCGGGGAGCGTGGTGTCGGCGACATATCGTCACGACCTGGCCTACCGGCTGCAGCAGCCGATGACGGATGGCTTGGACGTCTCTGTCGCGTTGACCGACTGGTTCACGGCTGAAAAGGTGACGGGGCCGGCCGCGGAGGCGCAGAAGGCAAATCTGTATCTGCACGCGATGGCGTCGCTGAAGGAGCTGACGCCGTTGCCGGTGGAGCCGTTGCCGGCGAATCCGACGGGGGTGACGCTGACCTGGTTGGAGCCGTTCACGGTGCCGGATCTCTCGGCGTACTTCGGGCCGGAGGGGAAGCCGCCGGCAGGGGTGAACGCGAGGATCGTCGAGTACGAGGTGGACAAGCTGA
>JAGLCZ010000695.1 GCA_023145975.1 Candidatus Hydrogenedentota bacterium
GTTGCTTTTTCAGAAGTCGATTTGAATTGTGAACAGATGCCGCCAAGCGCTGCAAAGGCACTTCGGTAGGTATCGGCAGTGCCATCTTTTCCCATCTTACCGAGTAAGCCGCCGGTTAATCCCAACCGTATCAGCGCGCATACCGTATTGGCGGCACTGCCGCCCGGTGCTTCAACAGGCAGTTCCGACAAATGGGTTACAATTGTATCCATCTCTTCCGGTGTGACGAGTTCCATCCCGCCTTTTGCGCCGGATACCGTACTAAGAAACGCCTCCGGTATCTGTGCCAATAGATCTTCTATGGGAGAACCAACACCGAGTATAGCCATGTTTTTTTGTGTAGTCATAGATTATGCTTTTGGGGAAATTGCACTTTTCAGTTCTTCAACAAGGTCTGTCTTTTCCCACGGGAACAGATCCCGACCAAAATGGCCGTAGGCGGCTGTATCCTGATAGCACCATCCGACAGGCTTGTTGAGGGCAAGGGCTTTCATGATTCCGGCAGGACGGAAATCAAAGAGATTGCTTGATTCGACTACCTGCTGCAGGCGATCATCGCTCACTGTTCCGGTACCAAAGGTGGAAACATTGATCCCCATCGGCTTTGCTACGCCAATGGCATAAGCTACCTGTATCTCACATTTTTCTGCCAATCCTGCGGCAACAATATTTTTTGCGGCATAGCGGCTGTAATAGGCTGCGCTGCGGTCCACTTTTGTCGGGTCTTTCCCGGAAAATGCGCCACCACCATGACTGCCCACACCACCATAGGTATCTACAATAATTTTGCGTCCTGTGAGTCCTGAATCACCATGAGGACCACCCACGACAAAGCGGCCTGTAGGATTGACATAATACTCTGTGGCATCTGTCAGCAAACCAGTGGGTTCAAGTACTTCCTTGGCAACCTCGATTAGGTCTTTCCTGATTTTTTCCAGCGGCACATCTTCCGTTTGATGTGAGAGTACCACTGCAGTAATGCAGGCGGGTTTTCCATCTTCATATTGTACGGAAACCTGTGATTTCGAGTCGGGACGCAGATAGGGAATGCCGCCTTCTTTACGAATGCAGCTTAACTTTTGGAGGAGATGGTGACTGTATTGGATAGGTGCCGGCATCAACTCGGGGGTTTCATTGGCGGCATATCCAAACATCATGCCTTGATCACCTGCACCCTGTTCCGAAAAAAGCCCTGCTCCTTCGTTCACGCCCATGGCAATATCGGGTGATTGTCCATGCAGTCGGTTCATATATTGGAATGTTTTGTAATTGAAGCCAATATCATCCTGCGTGTAACCGATACCCTTCACCACTTTCCGTGCTATGGCTTCGGGATCGATAGTATTCCATCCGGCACAGGTAATTTCACCGGCATTGACCACGAGATCGGTGGCTGCCAGTGTTTCACAGCCTACGTGACTGTTTGAATCGGCGTGAAGGCATGCATCAAGAATAGCATCAGATATCTGATCGCAAACCTTGTCAGGATGTCCTTCAGACACGGATTCAGACGTAAATATATGATTCGTCATTAACTTGCTCATAGA
>JAGLCZ010000696.1 GCA_023145975.1 Candidatus Hydrogenedentota bacterium
AGACTTCCTCTCCAAGGTCAAGACTCATCAAAACATCACCTGTGCCGGGAATTTCATAAGGAACCAGGATAGACATACCACCACTGGAATTTTCAGGAAGTATTATCGGAGCAATAGATGTCGAAAAGTCGGAACCGTCGTCGGAAATAATACTAAGACAGGGCGTAATACTAAGGGGGTTTTCTGTCAGATTTGTCGCAAGAAAACGCAGTTCATTTTCTCCTCCCGGCAGGGAATCACCAAACCCTTCAAAGTCCAGGTGTACTTTTCTGTCAGATTCAGGCACGGCAACAAATCGGGTTGAACCTTGAAAATCATGAGCTGCATGCGCCAAAGTCGCACGGTAGGTATATCCATAAAGCTGCAGGTTTATAAATGAATCTGATTCAGCAGACGTTTTGACGGTAAAACGAATCATGACCCTCGCAGCAGGAAACAGGGATTCCGGCAAGGCTGCTTTCAACGTGCCCAATTCATCCAGCACACCGACTTCGAGCCATACATCCCCATCTGCACTCGCCTCAGCCACCAAAACACCTCCCCTGTAATGACCCAGGGTTACTTCTATTTCTCCGGCAACCTGCATTACTGTATTCACTTCATGATGGTATATGACCCATTTTCCTTTGGAAAACACCCAGCGTGGTTTGTTGAAAAAACAGTCATACCCTGCCAGCGTACGAGCATGATTAGCGGAGTCTCCTCTAAAGGGGGCTGTAAAGACATACTGATCGCCTGCAATATATTCGCCCTCACCAAGAGTTATGCCCTTATAGTGACGATACACGGGTTCCGCTTGTACAAGAGATACCTCATCAAAGGCTATCACCCCGCCTACATTCCATTGACCTAAACATAAGGGGACGGAAACAGGGGAGGAAGGTGCCGCAAAATAGGACAGGTAACGCTGCCATTCTGAAGTAACTTCATGTAGATCGCGATTACAGAATTTTGGACCTGCAATAGGCGAACCGCCGGAACCGCTTACACGCCGTGCATAAAAGGAAAGGCGATAGCAGGCATTTGCTTCGAAAGGCAGCGGATCGGTATACCAGTATGTGGATGCCTGCGAATTTTCCTTGCCGGCAAGGGTAACAGCAAAATCGCCTGCAGCAGCATCTTTGGTTCGTTTTCCCTGCTTTCCTAAAAAATGCCATCCGTCAGGACTGTCCGTCCCTGATTCAAAGGATGGATTCGGCAGGGGAATCATTTGTCCCCGGACAGACATGCTGTATCCTGACAGCAGAAAAATAAATACCAGGAAAAGACCAGCCTTAGCACGATCAGATACGATGTTCATACTCATTCTCCAAAGTGTTATGCCGCGAAAACAGGAGAACACTTCATCGGCAGCAATACGGTGTTCCTACCTGCGGACGAACCCGATATTTATGCCTCTATAATGAACTTCTTCACCCTTCATAATCAATGAAAACACAATCTGATTGAAAATAAACAGGCGAAATGGTTGATGCAGTTCTATTCCTATGTTATAATGCCTTCAGATTTATCGCGGGGTGGAGCAGTCTGGTAGCTCGTTGGGCTCATAACCCAAAGGTCGCAGGCTCAAATCCTGTCCCCGCTACCACCATAATGAAGACCCTGTCTCGAAAGAGGCAGGGTTCTTTTTGGTGCGCCGGGCATGGCGCGCAGCGCCAATAACCGGTGCT
>JAGLCZ010000697.1 GCA_023145975.1 Candidatus Hydrogenedentota bacterium
CACCACCGGCAAACATCCATTCAACGGAGGTACGCCCATAAAGGGGATCAGCACCTAGATAACCGCTTTGGGTCATTTTGACGGATACACCCTGGAGCAGCGGCTTGGAATCCAAGCTCTGACCGATGGCCGCAATAACCTGGTCGCCCGCTTCGACGAAAGAGTCGCCGCCTTCACGGCTCTCCGGTCTGCGCCGACCACTACTGTCAAAGTCGCCCAACCACATATGGTCGCACTTAACACCAACCGCTTTACCGTTTTCGACCACGATCTCCCGGGGTGAAACGAGTGTTTTCAGGACGACGCCTTCTTTTTCGGCTTCTTCGATTTCTTCCGCATAGGCAGGCATCTGGTCACGTGTACGGCGATATAACACCGTAACAGATTCTGCGCCCAGCCGCATGGCAGTACGCGCTGCATCGATGGCGGCATTACCACCACCGATAACGATCACTTTTTTACCTACTTCCGCGTTGCCGCGCAAGTTATATTCGCGCAGGAATTCCATGGCATCGAATACGCCTTCGGAAGCTTCATTGGCAATACGCAATTTCGATCCGGCAGGTGCGCCTACACCAACAAATACGGCTTCATAGCCTTCATCACGCAGCTGCTGCAGGGTAAAGTCTTTTCCAAGCGCTTTGTTCGTTTCGATTTCCACACCCATCCGCTCAATCATGCGGATTTCGCGCGCCACTTCTTCACGAGGCATACGGTAGGCGGGAATCGCCTGTATCAACATGCCGCCGGGACGTTCTGTGGACTCAAAGATTTTGGGCAGATACCCAAGCCTTGCGAGGAAATAGGCACAAGTCAAGCCTGCAGGACCCGCACCAATAATTGCAATTTTACGCTTCGAATTGGCTTCATTCTCCCGCATTTCAGGTAACTGAACTGTAACTTCCTGTTCAACCATGAAACGCTTGATACCACGAATGGAAACAGAATCGTCCAACGCTGAACGACGACACTTTTCTTCGCAGGTATGAAAACATACACGCGCACATACCGACACAAACGGATTATTGTCACGGTGTACGCGCAGGGCTTCCTCATAACGCTTTTCGCCGATAAGCGACACAAAGCCGGGAATATATACATTGGCAGGACACGCACTCATGCAGGGAGCACGGACAAGATCGGGGCACACCCCCGCCGGACAACGTTTTTCACGAATATGAATATCAAACTCTTCACGAAAATGACGAATGGCCGAAAGAACCGGATTCGGTGCCGTTTGTCCTAAACCGCAGAGTGCCGTATCTTTAATCTGCTGACCCAGTGAGATGAGTTTTTCCACATCGCCCTCTTCGCCCTGTCCTTTGCAAATACGGTCTACTATCTCAAGCATACGCTTGGTACCGATACGACAGGGTACGCACTTACCGCAGGACTCATCCTGAACAAAATCAAGAAAGAAACGTGACATATCTACCATGCAGGTGTCTTCGTCCATGACGATAAGTCCACCTGAACCCATGATAGCACCAAGTTCCTGCAATGATTCATAGTCCACGGGCACATTCAGGTACTGACGAGGAATACACCCCCCGGAAGGACCGCCGATTTGAGCTGCCTTAAAGGATTTTC
>JAGLCZ010000698.1 GCA_023145975.1 Candidatus Hydrogenedentota bacterium
ACACAATCAATGAAGTTCTGGAAGTGATACATGTCATTGCCTTCGTTTCCTTCCTTGATCAGTTCACTGTCCTTGCCTCTGCCCGTATAGGCTTTGTAACTGCCATAGCCGGGGAAGGTCATCCAGCCTTCAGAACCGTAGAACATGACGCCGAAGGAGGTGCCGCCTGCTTCATCGTTGGTATGCCAGGGACGCACTTCCAAGGTCATCATTTTGTCTTTACCGTTTTCCCCTTTGAACATGTAGGAAGAAGAAGAAACGTTGTAGATTTCTTTGGCATCATCCCACAAAAACAGACCACCCATGGAAGCCACGCGATGAGGTACATTTACGCCCAGACCCCAGCGTGCTGCGTCGAGCTGGTGTACGCCCTGATTCCCAATGTCGCCATTGCCGTACGCCCACACCCAATGCCAGTAGTAATGGACATAGACGCCCTCGCCGTTCGCATTCACGGTGAAGGGTTCTTCCTGTGCCGGTCCCTGCCACAAGTTCCAGTCCAATCCTTCCGGCGCTTTTCCCGGCTTTCCTTTGCCAATGTCAGGACGGTGTTTGTAGCATACGCATCGTGCCATATACACGTCGCCAATCAGGCCGTTCTTTAATTCATTGATACCTTCCTGGAAACCAGGGTTACTGCGCAGCTGCGTGCCATGCTGTACGATGCGTTTGTATTTCTTCTGGGCGTCTACAACTTTCTTGCCTTCATAAATATTGTGGGTCATCGGTTTTTCCACATACACATCTTTTCCCGCCTGACATGCCCAGACCGTTGCCAGCGAATGCCAATGATTGGGGGTGGCAATGGAAATTACATCCACATCCTTGTCTTCCAGGACCCTGCGGATATCCTGTTCCATCTTGGGTTCCGGAAGTCCTTTTTCGGTAAAGAAGGTTTTCGTCCGCGAATTGAAGAGGCGCGAGTCTACATCGCACAGGCTGACAACATCCACATTATCCATGGCGGCATAATTGCCCAAATGGCTTTTGCCCCGTCCGTTGATGCCCATCACAGCCACACGGATTCGCTCATTGGCTCCTGCCCACGACGTCTTTGATGTGCCGATAAGTACGCCTGCTGCTGCAGTTGCCGCCGAAGTTTTTATGAAGGATCGTCTTGAAATAGATTCCATACCTGAATTTCTCCTGTTGGTTGGGGTTAAAACAAACTGTATTCATCCTACCAAAGGAAGGAATGCTTAATCAAAATATGAAAAGAAGAGGGTCGGAGCATTTTCTCAATTGGGAATCTGAAAATGAGGGTGTGGATATCCCTCTTTTGCCTCGAAATGCACTATTAGAAGAAGGTTATACTCTAAGTGGATGAAATATAGCAGGTTAATCAGGTCGGCTTTGGGGTTGAGTACGCTTTCCCAGCGACAAAGTCGATCCACTATGAGGCTAAGTAATTCTTCCGAAAAGTGCGAACAGGAGGTACAGATTCATAGTGCGTACCGATACCCCTGGGTTGGCGCTGGTATCAGCGAAATGTTTAATCCCTGCTGCTGATATTATTTAGTTGGATTGGAAGCGGGG
>JAGLCZ010000699.1 GCA_023145975.1 Candidatus Hydrogenedentota bacterium
CAGGTGCCGGAGTGGGAGATGGAAGCCCGTGTCGGTATTGTAGAGCCCGGTTCGCCGGCAGAGGAAGCGCCTCTCTATTTATCGGACGGAACAGCACAGGAAGAGCGTAGTCCGGACGCGATAGGCTGGCAGGTTGGCGACCGCATTCTCACCATAGACGGACGTGAAGCAAGTAATATGACGGACCTTGCGATTGCTGCCGTATTGGGGGGGAAAGAGCGGGAACAGAAAATTGAGATTGAGCGTACGCTGGAGAACGGGGATACGGTTCGTTATCTTTCTGTACTTACCCCGCGCACCCTCGATGAATCCGGTCATGCGCGTTTTGGAGTCGGTCCTTATGAAACAGCCACGGTGCGGAAGGTCTTTGCGGATTCTGCCGCTGCTCAGGCAGGATTCCAGAAGGGCGATATCATTCGCGCAGTCGATGACGAACGGGTAACCCTTACCGGGTTTATTGGCAGCATCGAAGAGGTTGAGGAAGGTAGTACTGTAGCGGTTTCCGTAGTGCGTGATGAAGCGTTGCTGGTGCTTGAAGTGCAGCCGCAAACGACGGGACGCTTTCAGGGGTTCATGCTGGACGCAGATGATCCGGATAAAGACCCTGCGCGGATTCTGCATATAACCGCTGCAATGCAGGAGGAGACGGGCCTGCGTAAGCGGGATGTTATTACAGCAGTGAACGGAAACCCCGTTACGCTTACACAATTGGTGGACCTTCAGGAGTCCAGTCCCGGTGAAACTCTTGAGTTCAAGGTGGATCGGCCGCAACTGCTGTTCGGTCTGATGGAGTCTGCTTCCACCTTTACCGCAGAAGTTCCGGTAGCGTCTGTACGCGCCATTGGTGTTGCTCTTGCGCCCAAGACCGTGCTGCAGCGTGTTCCCGTGGCGAAGATCGTGCCTCATGCGTTCTACCAAAGCTATCTTGCGGTGGAACGTACCGTATTGACTATTGTCGGGTTGGCACGGGGCACCGTGAGTCCGAAAGACCTGGGCGGTCCCGTTATGATCTTTGACGTGACGACCAAAGCCGCTGAGGCAGGATTAGGCTGGCTCATTAAGATTACCGCTTTCATCAGTATCAATCTGTTTATTTTGAATCTTCTTCCCTTACCCGTCCTCGATGGGGGACAGGTGGTGGTGAATGCCGTTGAAACTGTTCTGGGGAAACCGCTGAATGAGCGGATGCTGGAGCGGATGCAGCAGGTAGGTATTGCCATGCTGCTTTCGTTGATGCTGTTTGTAACCTATAATGATATTTCTCGTCTGGTGCAAAGCTGGCTTCCCTAAATGCCTGCGCACCTTTCAACCTTGTACGCTTAGGAGAATTCTATGCAACGCGTTACCTGTAAGTTCGGCGGCTCTTCATTGGCGGATACCGCGTGTATTCGTGCTGCGATCGATATTATACAAGCCGATCCGGCACGTCGCTTTATTGTGCCGTCTGC
>JAGLCZ010000007.1 GCA_023145975.1 Candidatus Hydrogenedentota bacterium
GAGAATAGGGATGCTGCCGGCGGCGGCGGCATTCAGGCGACCGGTAATTATCCGGGTAAGGCGTCTACGCCTGAAGAACTGCGGCAGGATGCCGGCATGGCATTGGATATGATCCCCGGAAAGCATCGCTTTAATTTACACGCCATGTACGCAGAAACAAAGGGAGTTAAAGTGGACCGTGATGCCCTTGAGCCTTCCCATTTCGATAATTGGGTGGCGTGGGCACAGGAACGCGGTCTGGGCATTGATTTTAATCCCAGTTGTTTCGGACATGCCAGGGCGGACGACGGCTTTACTTTGTCTCATCACGATGCGGGTATTCGCAAGTTTTGGATCGATCACTGCAAGGTGTCCCGAAAGATTGCGGAAGATATAGGCGCACGGTTGAATACCCCCTGTGTAACCAACCTGTGGATTCCCGACGGGTATAAGGACATCCCCGTTGACCGTAACCGATCCCGCGAATTACTGGCAGAATCATTGGATGCCGTATATGCGGAACGAAGTGATCCGGCACATAATTTGGATGCAGTAGAGTGCAAACTCTTTGGTATCGGTTCGGAGAGTTGTGTTATCGGTTCCCACGAATTTTATATGGGCTACGCGCTCAGCCGGAAGCTGCTGCTGTGCCTCGACGCGGGTCATTTCCATCCTACTGAGGTGATCTCTGATAAAATAAGTTCCGTACTGTTATTTCTGGATGAGATACTGCTCCATGTAAGTCGCGGTGTCCGTTGGGACAGCGACCATGTTATTGTGTTGAGTGACGAGATTCGCGCCATTGCCGAAGAGATTATCCGCAATGATTTCGAGAGCCGGGTGCATATCGGTCTGGATTTCTTCGACGCAAGTATTAACCGTATCGCTGCCTGGGTGATTGGTACTCGTGTGATGCTCAAGGCGTTGTTACTGGCGTTGCTGGAGCCTACGGGAACCCTTCGTCAGATGGAGAAGGAAATGAATTTCACGGCGCGTTTGGCGTTACTTGAAGAACTCAAAACGCTTCCCATCGGGGCAGTGTGGAATTATTATTGTGTTCAGCAAAACGTGCCGCCTGCCGGGGCATGGATGAATGTCGTTACCCGATACGAAGGGGATGTGTTGTCCTTGCGGGGCTAGTATTTCACCGCAATCCTATCAATTTTCGGGCGCCTCCCTTTCGGGCAGGCGTCCTTTGTTACCTTTTTACTACGTTGAAAGAACCTTACATGACTAAATCAGTTATTCCTGTTATTGCATTGAAACCCAAAGAAGAGCGTCGTATTCTCCGGGGGCACCTGTGGGTGTATCGCAACGAAGTTGCTGTTACCCCGGAACTGCAGGACGGGGATGTGGTAGACGTATTTGCCGCCAACCGCCGTTTTATCGGCCGCGGATTTTATCAGGAGAAGGGGGGCATTGCCGTCCGTATTCTGATACACCATCAGAACGATATAGACCGCTCCTTTTTTCACAACAGCCTGCTCCGCGCCGAATCGTTACGTAAAAAGATGTTCCCCGGTTCCAGCGTATACCGCTGGGTGTATGGAGAGAGCGACGGATTGCCCGGGCTGATTATAGATCGTTATGACTCCGTGGCAGTGGTACAGTCCGAGTGCGCTTTTTATACGCGGCACTGCGACGCGCTGACAGCGGAACTTCTCGATAGTGACGGGGTGGAGTCGGTATTGCTTCGTCTTCCGGGTCGAAGGGAATGGGTTGGCACAGAGGTCGCTGAGACGGCGCTCCACTTTGAGGATGTTCAGGCAAAGCTTAACTTTGGTGATGCCCAGAAAACGGGACTGTTTCTGGATCAGCGGTGTAACTGGCAGCGTATACGCACCTATGCGCAAGGGGCATCGGTACTTGACGGCTATTGTTACCACGGCATGTGGAGTATTCATGCGGCGCTGGCAGGTGCGAAATCGGTGGTAGGTGTCGATACTTCTCCGGCTGCCATCACCCATGCCCGTGAGAACTGCGTCAGTAACGGACTGGAAAACTGTTTCTTTGAACAGGAAGACCTTGAGGTGAAGCTGGCGAAACAGAATCGCTTTGATGTGATTGTGCTGGATCCGCCTGCTTTTGCCAAACATCGCACTCAGACGCGGAAAGCGCTGGCACGTTACGAAAGCATCAACCGTTTGGCGATGAATGCCCTGCACGCTGACGGGATCCTTATTTCCTGTTCCTGTTCGCATTTTGTGACGATGCCGGATTTCCTGGAATCTTTGAAACGTGCCGCCGCGAAAAGCGGACGACAGGCACAATTGCTTGAGGTGCACGGTGCAGCCCCCGATCATCCCGTGCTGCTTGCCATGCCCGAAACGGCGTATCTCAAGTGTGCAGTATTACGGATACTGTGAGGCTGATCGGGTAAGGTAATAACGACGGTTTTTCGCGTTAGGAGCCCAAAAAGGTGGGCAGGACCGCACCAGAGGGATGCGACCTGCCCGTGGGGGATAGGGTTCAGGACGAAAGGGGGGGAAAGGAGGAGATCCTGAACCCTGCGTCTATTGTGACTGAATTCCCCACTTGATTTCAAGGGGAAAGGGAAAAATGCAGTTATTCCGTTCGTGTCCGTTGTCATCCCCATTCTCTATTCGCAATAAGGGCGTTTAATGTGTTAAACTTTTTCCCAATTGTCGGGTGCTCCCGCCCCGGGAATATTTGTATATTGGCGTTTGGCTGTAGGTGGTTTCTTCTATCGTCAGACGTCCTTTATAGGCCGATATCTTCATAGTTCGGCTGTGAGCAAAGCCGATACACAGCGAATCTTTTGTGTGTCATTACTTGCCTGATAAAGAAAGGAATAGCGGTGTCTCAAAATTCTGACGTTTCCCCTTCGCTGAAGAAGACAGGGAACTATATCGAAATTAATGCAGAGCGGTGTAAAGGATGCTATTTGTGCATGTCCGTCTGTCCCCATGATCTTATTGAAAAAAGCGACGTTCTTAATGGTGCGGGATATTATCCTGTGCGTTCTACTGAGACGGCGCTTTATAAATGTACTGCTTGCGGGCTGTGCTGGCAGATGTGTCCTGACTCGGCCCTGGAGGTGTACAAAGAAGTGAAGGAGACAGGATCATGAATACAGTATTTACACCCGCCGCACAGCGGAATGGGAAGTTAACACTTGTACAAGGCAATATTGCCCTTGCCGAAGGCGCGCTTCATGCGGGTCTGGATTGCTATTTTGGCTATCCCATAACACCGCAGAATCAGGTTCCGGAATATCTTTCGGCAAAATTACCGGAAAGAGGCGGTGCTTTCGTACAGGCGGAAAGTGAACTGGCAAGCATCAATATGGTGCTGGGTGCTGCGTCCACCGGGGCACGGGCAATGACCAGCTCTTCAGGTCCCGGTATTTCTCTGATGCAGGAAGGCATATCGTTTCTGGCGGGTGATGAATTGCCTGCGGTAATTGCAAATGTTATGCGCTGCGGTCCGGGCATGGGCGGTATTAAACCGACCCAGGGCGACTATTATCAGGCTACACGGGGGGGCGGTCATGGCGACTATCACACCATTGTACTGGCACCGGCAAGTGCCCAGGAAATGTTCGATCTGACGTATCAGGCCTTTGATGTGGCGGATACCTATTGTAATCCCGTACTAATTCTTGCCGATGCTATTTTGGGGCAGATGAAAGAACCTGCCGTATTGGAGCCGCCCTATGAACGCAAGGCGATAAAGAAGGACGATTGGTCGCTGACTGGTGCGGCAGGGCGGAAAGCGCGAAATATCCGCAGTATGCTTCTGGCAGGAGATGATCAGGAGCAGCTCAACTATAAACTTGAAAAAAAGTATGAACGGGTCAAGCAGGAACTTCCCATGTGGGAATGTATTGATACTGAGGATGCTGATCTTATTGTTGTGGCTTTTGGTACCTCGGCACGTATTTCCTCCTCTGCTGCACGACTTGCCCGTGCCGAAGGGCTTAAAGTCGGTGTGTTCCGGCCGATAACGCTGTTCCCGTTCCCGGAAGAAGCCTTGCGTGATCTGGCATCGAAAGTCGGTAAATTCCTTGTTGTGGAAATGAATCTTGGTCAGATGCTGCATGATGTACGCGCAATAGTCGGCCATGACATTCCCGTATCCTTTTATGGGCGTCCCGGCGGCGGTGTACCGACTGTACGCGAAGTATTGGAGAATATTAAGGAGAGTGTATCATGACGGTTAAAAAAGTTTTTGGAAGACCGGAATCCCTATGTGATGTACCGAATCTATACTGTTCAGGTTGTGGTCATGGCGTTGCGCACCGTTTGGTAGCAGAAGCAATCGACCACTTTGGACTGCGGGATCGTACCGTAGCGGTGGCTCCTGCGGGATGCAGCGTGCTGCTGTACGATTACTTTGATGTGGATAGTATTGAGTCTGCCCATGGGCGTGCCCTTGCAGTGGGTACCGGTATAAAACGTGCGAATCCGGATCTCTTTGTATTTACTTATCAGGGAGATGGTGATCTTGCCAGTATCGGTATGTGCGAAACCATTCATACGGCTAATCGGGGTGAAAATCTGACAGCGATTTTCATTAACAATGCCGTATATGGCATGACTGGCGGTCAAATGGCGCCTACTACGTTGCTGGGACAAACCACCACGACCACCCCCAATGGACGTTGTGCCGAGATGGAAGGCGCCCCCATGAAAATGGCTGAGATGATGGCGACTTTTGATGGTGTGGTTTACAGCGAACGGGTTGCTTTGTATGATCCCCGTCAGACCATCCGCGCACGAAAAGCAGTATTCAAAGCGTTTGAAGCGCAAATAAATAATGAAGGCTTCGGGTTTGTGGAAATTTTGGCGGCATGTACTACGAACTTAAAGATGACACCGGAAAGAGCACAACAGTGGTTGGTTGATGATTTGTGTGAGACCTTCCCGTTGGGTGTGTATAAAGATGTTATGTCTGGAGCAAAGCAGGAATCTGTTGCCTCGCGTGAGTCAGTAGGCGCGACGGCAGGAAGCGGGAGTGTTAAACATGCGGACTGAATTATTACTCGCCGGATTCGGCGGTCAGGGTGTACTTTTTGTGGGTGATTTGGTGACGCGAAGCGCCATGGCGCAGGGACTGCACACCACGTATATGCCTACCTATGGGGTGGCGATGCGGGGCGGTACGGCGAACTGCGTTGTGATCATGTCGGACGAGCCTATTGGTTCGCCTGTTATGGATGAACCCGATGCTGCTGTGATCCTAAATCAACAATCCTTTGATAAATTCCAGCCTTCACTCAAGAAGGGCGGATTGATAGTTACCAATTCTACGCTGGTTTCAAAAGATACCTTTACGCGTAGTGATACGCTGCGTTTGGTGATGGTGGATGCAACGAAGATTGCACGTAAGATAACCGGTCGGGAGCAGGCGGCCAATATGGCAGCGCTGGGTGCTTATCTGGCTGTAGGCGGTATCCTGTCTTATGATGTGGTAGATGCGACTCTGCGTGCGAATCTGCACCCCAGTAAGCAGGCTTTGCTTGAACCGAATTTAGAGACTATTCGTGCCGGTATGGAAGCTGCAAAATAAGCGCAGTAAATGGATAGCCTGATCGGGAATCGCAAGAGGTATGCGGCTGCGGAGTTATAGTCCCTGATGCATCTTTGCGTTCTTTCGTGATAGCGATATTTTTTCGTACGCCCCTGAATTTTGTTTGGGGGCGTATTTTTTAAGCGGTTTTTACAAAAATATTTTCTGGAATAACGATGGTACGAGTTCATGCCGGATGTGCTAGAATAGGCGGCATGAGGTTGAAATAATTATGCCCCTGTTCTTTTATGCTATGGATTCCGCAGTGCGATCCTGTTTTCACCGGGTGAGGACGGTACTTGGTTTGTTGTCTCCATCGACTCGGGTCGTTACTCTTTTGATGGGGATATTTCTGCTTTCTTTTTCCTGTATGGGTGCCCAGGGTGTTTTTACTCATGAAGTGCCGTCTACGGTTCTTGCCGAAAAAGCAGTGGTTTGGGGAAATCCGCTTGCAGATGGTCCAATTCGTGCATTAGTTATAGCTCCCCGCTTTACGCTGGGCGATGTGGCACAGCTTGCAGTACGGCTTGAGATGCAGTGTGAAACCGTTGCGTTGTGGAGTGCTGACAGCATAGGGTTTGATCCAATGGCTGTTGCATCCCTACCGGATGGGGGCAGGCGTGAGGATATACTTGAGCGTATTCGTGAGGGCTTGGATGAGCGGTTGGATGTTATTGTGTTGGCAAATTTTGACACGGACATTTTGCCGGAAGCAGTGTTTTCTAAAATACTGGATAAAGTAGCTGGAGGCACAGGGTTGCTGCTTGCTCATCTGCAAAACGGTGTAGATTCTCCTCTTCATATTGTATTGGATGTACTGTCGCCTGTGGATCATGGCTATCCGATATGGCAGGGTGTGGGCACATGTTTATTTCCCGGCTATACTTCGCTGGAAGGGCTTTCTCATGTATTTTCTCATGGGGATGGGCGTGTTGTAGTCCTTGAATATCTGGGTGATCCGCCGCATAACCATTGCCTGATTCAACCGCCTGCTGACCCCTTGGATATGGACCCGCTTTACGAGGATAATGCCTATTCCTTTGTGGCACGTGCCGTTGGTGTTGCTGCACGTCGTTTTGATGAAATTAGGATTGATGCTTTGTACGACAGGGCTCCTCAGGGACCACAGGACGACGAGATTCCTCCTGATTTCTATCCGGAGTTTGTGCAGGCTATGCGTGATTCGGTTGTGGCACAACCGGCACGTCCGTTTCAGATGACATTTAATAAACCCACAGATCGACGGTATACCGTTCGTGCACAGTTGCGGCGTGTTGCCAGTAATGTAGTGATTTCCTGGCATGATTCAGAGTCGTTACCCAAAGGTACGACTGCGCACCAGTTCGAGATACCCGTAGGTTCCGGTGCGTATACGATGGATGTATGGTTACACGACCGTTCCGGGATTGTCGACTGGTATTCCAAGGATTTTAACTTGTCGGGCTGGCCTGAATTTCAGGAACTAAAACTGGAAAAGACGTGGCTGCTGCCCAATGATTCTCTGGACTTCTCCCTGGAAGTGCGCCCTGTTGCCAATCATAGGCGTACGGCTACCATTTATGCACGGGCAGTGGATGAATATGATCGTGTTGTGAGCGAAGCCTATGCTGAAGTTGATCATCAGGGGGGCACACTAAATTTACGCTTACATTTTTCTGATCTGTTGTCGACGTTGCTCAAAGTTGAAGTATTTGCTGTGGAAGGTCGTAAACGTATTTTATCGGAATGGGAATTGCATGCTTCCTACCGGGAGGTGCGTTATTTAAGTGTGCGACAACACGCAGTGCGGGGCAGTATGGATGTGGTGGCTTTGGGAGAGGCTGCACGTGAATATATTCCCCTTCATTATCTGAGATGTTTATCCGATATGGGGATTACCTGGGCGCATGTACCTGCAGGGGA
>JAGLCZ010000070.1 GCA_023145975.1 Candidatus Hydrogenedentota bacterium
ATGTCATTTTTACGGGTAATGAAGGCGGAAATCATCCGTTCTTTTATTATCATGCGGCGATACTGGTTCCGCACGGTAACCGGTATGGTTATTGGCTATGGAATGCTGATGGTATTGATTGCCGGATTTATTTACAGCCGCCCCGGTGTGGAAGAGAATTTAAATAAATTTGATGATCCCACAGCCGCCACCAATTTTGTGTTGGGTTTTATCATCGGTATGTTTGCCTTTGGTGTTGTGGGTATGTTTACCCAGGGGCTGCAGGGCATGGCGGCTACCGGTGTGTTGGAACAACTTTGTATGAGCCCCCACGGTCTTGCCGTTAATTTTTTAGCGCAGACGCTTGTGGGTTCCGTTGCGTCCATTCTTTCGTCCGGCGTGATGGTCTATGCAGTAACATGGAGCGTAGGGGGGATGCTGCATTGGGATACTCTTCCTATTCTTGCATTGTTAGCATTGACTTTTTTTAATCTGGTGGGCTTCGGTTTTATGGTGGGTGGTTTGGTGCTGGTATTCAAACAGGTGGGGCAGGTGGCTGTTATTTTGCGCATGAGCTTATTTGGTTTGGCTGTGTTTGCCCGCGAAGAGATACTTCAGCAGTCGCAGGCACTGTCTTTTTTCCTTCACTTGCTTCCTATTACGGATGCCACGATATGTCTCAAATATGTTTTGATTAAAAATCAGATGACTACAGTTGCTATGGCTGATGGTGAAACCGTCGAGGTGTTCCAGTCGGTCTTTTTATATCCTTCCTTTTATTGGCTTATTTTAAGTTGTGTGCTATGGACTGTTATTGGATGGACTGTTTTTAAGTATATGGAAGATTACAGTCGGTCCAAGGGTACGCTGGGGAGTTACTGATGCAGCCGCCCCTGTTGCATAAATTCAAAATCGGTGAACGTCATTTTGTAATAGATCCTTCCACTTGCTTTTGCTTTGAATGTGATAATATTTCCTGGGATGTGCTGGAACATTATCCTCGGGAACCTGTGAATAGGATTTATCACCTGCTTCAGGAGAGTCATCCCCGCAAAGAGTTGGAAGAGGTGGTGGGCGAATTGGAGTGGCTGCGTATTACCAAGGCCATTCTTATTCAGCCCCGGGAGGAGGAGTTGCTGAAAGAGGCCATGGAAAAGCCTGGTCTTGGGAAAATTACAGTAATGGTCCCCGAAAAAGAGACATTCTTTGAGGCGCAGATTACAGCAGCGGGAACGATGCTGCTTGCGGCTTCCGGAACCCGTACCGAACTCACTCTGTTACTGATTTTTCCCGAAGATTACAGGGGAAATGCAGAGGCATTGGCTCTTGCCTTATTGTCATTAAAGCGTGCAGCAAAATTTGCAGGCAAACAATTGCAGATTACGGTGCAAATCCCGGTACTGCCGCCAAGAGGTGCTGCTGAAAAAAAAGTATGCTATTCCTTGCAGGTAACGCCTCATGATACGACAGATATTGCCAAAGCCATTTGTGATATAACGGCATTGCGCAATTGTAAATTTTCCAAGATTGCAGATACAATGCGCCGACGTGTGAATCCGGAACGAGGCACTATTATTGCTTGTCCACAAGATGCACATTTTCCTTCTTTACTGCAAGAGATGTATGAGGCAGGGTTTAGGGATATGGTATTGGATATTCCCGGCGCGTATGCAGAAAACCCACAACTTGATCCGATGGCAGTGGCAGAATCGCTTCGTGCCAATGCAGCCTGGTATGCAGAACAATTATTGCAGCACCATTATTTTAAGGCGGAGCCGTTTACCCGATTATTTGATGCAGTCCATCAGGGGAAACCCGTGCGGCGTATGGATGCTGCCGGCTGCTCTGAACTTGCCGTTGATGGTGAAGGTCGCATATACCCGTCTGTCGATTTTATGGGGCAGGAGGATTTTATAGCAGGTACTTTACAGGAGGGGAAACGGGAGGAGTCGGTGCTGCATTCTTTTGATGCCCTGGGTGTGGCGCAAATGCCGTCTTGTATGCAATGCTGGGCCCGATGCCTGTGCGGGGGCGGTCATGGGATTATCCATTGGCGGCAAACGGGTAATCCGTGTGTGCCGGATTCTGCTTGGTGCGATACACAGCGTCACTGGCTGGCGTATCTGATTGATGCGTTTAACAGTTTGGTTGCCTCAGGGATAAACTTTTCGCAGATCACGGGAGCAATGGCTTCCGGTGGGAAGAAAGTATCCTGGATGAAGGCGGCGAAGATGGCGTATCAGATGCGTCTTGTCCCGCGTTCCCTGCAGGAGAGTGATGCCGAATGGTTGGTAAAATGGGAAAACTGGAATAGTGCCGCCTATTTTGTCTGTAGTGATAGTGGTTTACTGCTTGCGGCTCGTTATGATCGTGAGATGGATGCATTACATCCTCGCGGTATGGATCAGGAACTCGTGTTGACCCGCCCGGACGGTACTCCTTGCGGGCTGTTGAAGATGCGTCCCGATGTTATGGTGAAGGGGCTTGCCCGGGTGTGGCTGTATATGCGGGAAAACAAGAGCTACACAGAGTCTGGAGTACGTCGTGCTTTGGGGGCTTTACTGACGGAAACCTTGAAGAGTCGTGGGTTCAAGCGGATTCTTGTTCCTGTAACCCCTGCAGAAACAGAACTGGCGACATGTCTGCAGGCACTTGGTTTTCAAAGTTCAGGCATACAAAGACAGGCACTTTATTTGCATGGTTCCTATCAGGATATACAGATGTTTCTGTACGAG
>JAGLCZ010000700.1 GCA_023145975.1 Candidatus Hydrogenedentota bacterium
GCAATTAGGATAATCGCGAAAAGATAGGTGGCGAAATCGGTTTGCAGAATAATCAATTCATCCAGCACCGGGATATATGAATCGGGATTGAGAAACAGAAGCAGGCGGGTATCCCAGGAGGAATCCACAAAACGCGCCATAAATAAAGCAGTGCTATAGAGGACGGCATAACAGCTAAGGAAGATCGCCCATCCAACAGCATGTTCGCGAATCGTATTTTCTTTGATAATCATTACTTCTCCAGAAAGAATTTTGGCGTGGGGAATTATTTTAGTGCTTCAATTGCGTGTTTCATAATGTCGGGTTGGTCGGTAAAACCGCCGTCGATATTGTAGTCCCATAAAAAAGTATGTAACTCTTCTTCAATGGATTCATATTTCTGGGGTGCTTGTTCCTTACGGAAGGTATAGGGATGAACAAGTAATCCCCGGGCATGTGCGCGTTCTACCAGAGTTGGGTCGTCTTCAATGCGTTTTTTATCTGGACCTATTCCTTGCGCATAGGCGGCGATTTTGTCCAGCCCTTCGTCCGTTACCAGTCCATCATGAACAATGCTGTCTGATATCAGTTGTATAAAGGGAAGGGTAACCTGTTGTTCATTTCGTAAGCGCAACAAGGTAGCCGGTATAAAGCATTGAATATACAGGTTGGCTTCAGGACCGATGTATTCATACTTTTTCAGCATATCCAACAGCATTTTAGAAGGGTCAAATCCTGCTTTCTTATAAAATGCAGGATCCTTTAACTCCGGATAAATTCCTGCGTTTCGTCCTGTGGAAGCATTTAATCCTTTGGTGAGCAGGATCATTTCCTCTAAGGTCGGTATTTGGAATAATTGTGTTTCCCGGGGAAAACGGTGGGACATGCGTTCCACAACGCGCAATTGTTTTAGTTCCGCCAGTGTAAAATCTACTGCATACCATTTGTCATTTTTTCTGGCACGATCAGGGAATATATCTTTTACATTTGTTGTGGCGTTGAGTGTAAGATCATGCAGGCAAATCAGTACGCCATCCTTTGAAACTGCCAGGTCGGGTTCAAGATAATCGGCACCCAGCGCATGTGCCATGCTGTAGGCTGCAAGTGTGTGTTCCGGTAGATAACCGCTGGCGCCCCGGTGTGCGATAACTACCTTTTCGGCTTGTGCAGCCATCATTGAAAAAGAAGTAACACAGATCGTTAATACGATAAAGAGAACCGTGGGTATTTGGGGAGCATTTCTAAACATAATTACCTCTTTTGAGTACAGTTTTCGATTAAACAGCGGAAGATTCTTATTTCAATTGCTTTACCGCTTGTTTGTAAGTACCTAAAATCCTGTTGCCATACCGATAATGCCCAGCATGAGTCCAAGTAAAATTAAGAGTATGAGCCACCAGCGTATTGGTGCGCGTGTATATTCAAACACATCTTTCAGGATGATAGGTTCTTCTGGATTTGCTTTTGTTCGTATGATGATACTTGTTGTGCCCGGGCGTGCACTTTT
>JAGLCZ010000701.1 GCA_023145975.1 Candidatus Hydrogenedentota bacterium
AATGGATGATAAATATCGTCAGGATCTATTTGCAAAAATGGCCTTGATACGGTGTTTTGAGGAAAACATCCTCAAACTTTTCAGCCAGGGGCGGATTGGCGGAACTACCCATACCTGTATTGGACAAGAAGCAGTTCCAGTGGCTTTGGGAGAAAATCTGACTGAGGATGATTACTTGTTTTGTCCCCACCGATGTCATGGATATTTTATTGCTTACGGCGGTGCTCCTAAATCACTAATTTCCGAAATGATGGGTAAGGAAAGCGGTGTGTGTGCCGGACGTGGCGGAAGCCAGCACTTGCATTATAGGCGTTTTTTTTCAAATGGGATACAGGGGGGGATTGTTGGAAATGCCGTGGGTGCCGCTTTAGCGTTAAAACTGAAGAACGAGGCGGGTATTGCTGTCGCCGTGCTGGGAGACGGCACCTTAGGCGAGGGGTTGGTATACGAATCGTTAAACTTTGCAGCACTGAAAGAACTTCCGATACTTTTCCTGCTAGAAAATAATCGTTACGCTCAAACCACCCCCTCTCATATTGCTATAAGTGGTTCCATGACAGCTCGGGCACAGGCGTTCGGAGTTCAGGCGCATGAGACTGACTGTAGTGATGTCGTTGAATTATCTTCCCTGCTTGCAGAACGAATTCAAGCTATTCGTACCGATCAACGCCCTTTCTTTCAGGTAGTAAACACCTATCGGCTTGCTGCCCATAGTAAAGGGGATGATACGCGTTCTAAAAAAGAAATTGCACAGCATTGGGAAAAAGATCCGCTACGCTTGAATGGTGAAAAGCTGGACGCACAGACGCGGAAATCTATTTTAGATAGGGCGAATGCAGAGATTCTTCAAGCGGTTAAAAGTGCAGAAAATGATTCACTATCATCTCCGTACCGCTTGTTACAGTCATACAAGCCCCAAAAACTCCATTGGATATCATCACAGACACATTCCCCGCAGACCTTTCAAAAAGCATTGAATTCGGGGATTCATACGATGATGGAAAAGGATGCCCGCATTTTCTTTATGGGCGAAGATGTATTGGATCCCTATGGGGGGGCTTTTGGTGTCTCCAAGGGATTATCAACGGCTTTTCCTGATCGGGTGTTGGCATCGCCAATTAGTGAAGCAGGACTGGTTGCATGGGGTGTTGGAGCAGCGCTTGCCGGGTTATGCCCCATTGTGGAAATCATGTTCGGTGATTTCCTCACCTTGGCAGCAGATCAACTGCTTAATCATGCAGCGAAATACCGCTGGATCAGTAATGAACGGGTAAAAGTACCGCTGGTAGTTCGCACGCCCATGGGAGGGGGGAGAGGTTACGGACCTACTCATAGCCAGTCTATTGAAAAGATGTTTTTGGGAATTCCAGGTTTATGTGTTATTGCGGCCAACTCACTTTTAGACCCCGGAATCCTCCTGCAAAGATCTGTATCTTATAACTGTGGTCCCACGTTATTTATTGAACCCAAAACCCTCTATCCACAACCGTTAGCGTGTGTGGATGACAACCGTTTTGGAAATTTCTACGTTCGTTTTTCGGAGGATACATTTCCCACAACCTTCTTGAGTTTGACCGACTTTGATACTCCTGACATTTGCCTTATGGCATACGGCGGAATGACTCCCAAAGTACTTGAGGTGGCGGAACGTTTATTGATGGAAAAAGAGATAACAGCAGATGTTATAATTCCAAGTCAATTATATCCACACCCGGAAGCAAACGTGATAGAGTACATTCAAAACTCAAAATGGGTTATTACCATTGAAGAAGGACAAGAGTTTTGTGGGTGGGGTGCAGAAATTATTACTTATATGAGCGAGCATATCCCCGATTGCCGCACAAGATTCTTGCGTATTGCTGCCGCTCCCTGTCCTGTTCCAGCGGCAATTCCCTTGGAACAGACCGTATTGCCGTCTGCTGACAATATCATGGAGACTATAATGAGGAAACTTAAATGACTGTGAAAATAATGGAAGTCGTCATGCCGCAGTTGGGGGTTAATGATGTAACCGTTTCTCTGGTGCAATGGCTGCAAGAAGAAGGAGAGTACATCAAACTGGGACAGACGCTGGCGATGGTGGAAACAAGCAAAGCATCTTTTGAACTCGAATGTGAAGGGGATGGTTATTTCTATCCTTTGTTTTCCGAAGGCTCAACAGTATCCATTCAAGCGGTGGTGGCACTTATACTTTCTGAACAGGACATGAAGGCAGCGCAAAAGTACAAACAAGAAATTGTTGCAAAGCAAAAACAGGAGAAGCCTTTGGACACAACCGGTACGCTTACTGCGGAGGCGCGTAAACTGGTTGAAAAATACAAAATTGATATTTCTTTACTTCCACAAGGACGTATTATTCGGGAAAAAGATATTCGCGTTTTGCTGAAAAGTAAACCTGTTGATACAGCAGAGCTGTCTACGAAGAATACTCCACAGCGGATTGTCGTTTACGGTGCTTCCGAGGGAGGGGATTGCGTCGTTGATTTACTCCATGCTATCGCAGGCTATGAAGTCATTGCTTTTCTGGAGGATAATACGAAATTGGTGGGTGGAACCCGCAATGGTCTGCCCATCTGGTCCGGTAACGATCTGAGTGACCTTACAAAAGAGGGGATAGGTGCTGTTACCACACACATTGCAGACCCAAAATTTCGTTTGGCACTGTTGCAGCGAGCAGAAGAAGCAGGTATGGTTATGGTGAATGCAATTCATCCAAT